>JARGOW010000253.1 GCA_029212955.1 Planctomycetota bacterium
ATCATCCCGACCTTCCTGGTGAAGAATGTGGTAACGCCGATCGCATCGGTCACTCCCTACACTCCCCTGGAGCAGGCAGGATTCGACATCTACGTTTCGGAAGGTTGCTACAACTGCCACTCCCAGCAGGTGCGTCCCATGCGCCACGAAACCCTGCGCTACGGCGAGTACTCCAAGTCGGGTGAGTCGATCTACGATCGGCCCTTCCAGTGGGGTTCCCGTCGAATTGGTCCCGACCTTGCGCGCGCCGGCGTCAAGCTGAATTCGGTGAACTGGCACATTCGCCACTTCAACCGGCCCAGCGACATCAGTGCTGGCACAATCATGCCGGCCTATCCGTGGTTGCTCGAAGACGAATTGGACTTCGATGGCATCCAGGACAAAATCGATGCCCTCTCCACCCTGGGTCACCCCTACTCGGATGAGGTCATAGCCGACGCCCCCGCCGCCGCCCGTGCCCAGGCGAAAGCCCTGTTTGCCCGCCTGGTCAAAGAGGACGCGAGCTACGCCGGTAGCGACCTGGAAAGCAAGAAGGTCATGGCCCTCACGGCATACCTGTTGCGCCTCGGAACCGACATCTCCAAGGACGTGGAAACCTCTTCCGCGGCTGATCTGATGGAAAAGGAGGCTTCGAATGCAACCGGTTTCTAGCTCGATGCAACCGTTCCTCGCCATGGACCTCTCCACGGCGATGAACTTCAAGGTCGCAGCGACCCTCTTCTTCGTGGCCTTCTTCATTGTGGTGTTCGGGCGCATCGCCACCCGCGATGAGGCCTTCTACAACCACGACGCCACCACGTTCCTCAACGACAATGTCACCAAACCCCAAGAGGGGGTGAACCATGAGTAGTCAAGATATCAACGACCCCCTTCTGGACCATAGCTACGACGGCATCCAGGAATACGACAACCCCCTGCCCGGTTGGTGGGTCATGATCTTCTGGGTCTCCATCATCTTCGCGATTCCGTACACCATCTACGTGCACTTCATGGAAGGCAACACCATCCAAGCGCAGTACGAAAAGGATATGGCGGACAATACGCTGAACTTGAACCTGGAGGCGGATGCGGCCACGATCCTTGCCATGAGCAACGATCCGGACAAGCTGGCCCTCGTCGCCGGCAGTTTCGGAACCCTGTGCGCGGCTTGTCACAAGCCCGATGGCTCTGGCCAAATGGGTTTGGGTCCCAACCTAACCGACAAGCATTGGAAGAACGCCAAGAAGCTGACCGACATCTTTGACGTCATCAGCAATGGTGTCCCCACCACTGCCATGGCGGCCCAGCGAGGCTTGGACAAGGACCAGCGCGTCCTAATGGCCGCCTATGTGGTGAGCCTGTCGAGGGAATTGAAAGAAGGACTTCCCCCCGAAGGCGAAGAGATTCTTAGCTGGCCCTCGGAAACCGAATAGCTCCGACTAAGAGAAGGGAGAGTTCAACTTCCCCCTCTGAACACTGCCATGTCTGACGAAAAGAAGACTGTTACGAACCTCCCCGCTGCCGCTCCGGCCGGGGAGGTTCTTTCGACCATGCGCGAAGACGGAAGCCGGCGGTGGCTGCGACCGAAGGTCTCTCCGGGCCGCTTCTTCAAGAAACGTGCGGTCGTCGCCTGGATCCTGATGGCCATGTTTACCATCACGCCCTTCATCAAGCTGGGCGGTAAGCCGTTGTTTCTTTTCGAGCTGTCCACGCGCCGTTTCATCGTCTTTGGAACCACATTCCATGCCGACGAAACCTTGCCTCTGGCTTTCCTGATGCTGACGACCTTCGTGGGCATTTTCCTGCTCACGGCCCTTTTGGGTCGGGTTTGGTGCGGCTGGGCCTGCCCGCAAACCGTGTACATGGAATTCTTGTACCGCCCCATCGAGCGCTTTTTCGAAGGCAAGCATTACAAGAGCCCCACCCGCCACGAAATGCCCCGATGGAAGCTGGTCGCCAAGTACGTGGTGTTCCTGCTCATTTCCCTGCACCTGGCGAACACCTTTCTCTCCTGGTTCGTTGGGGTGGACAAGGTCTTTCTCTGGACGCAGCAGTCCCCGTTAGAGCATCCCCAGTCCTTCATCCTTGTGATGGCCACCACGGCCATGATCATGTGGGACTTCGCCTTCTGGCGCGAACAAATGTGCACCTTGGCGTGCCCCTATGGCCGCTTTCAGTCGGTCCTGCTGGACAAGGGGTCCTTGATCGTGGGCTACGACGTGGACCGGGGCGAACCCCGCGGCTCCAAGAAGCGTCTGGCCAGCCAGGGCGTGGAAGCCGGCGACTGCGTGGATTGCAAACTGTGCGTTACCACTTGCCCTACCGGCATCGACATCCGCCAAGGACTGCAGTTAGAGTGCATTGCTTGCACCCAATGCATCGATGCCTGCGACGAGGTCATGGACAAGGTCGGCACGCCCCGTGGCCTCATCCGCTACACCACCCAAAACACACTCCAGGGAACGGAGACCAAGAGAATCCGCCCGCGGGTCGTCATCTATCCCATCCTGCTCGCGATTTTCCTGGGTGGCCTCATCACCGTGCTTGCCAAGCGCACCGATGCCACCTTGGACATCCTGCGCGTTCGGGGCCAGACACCCTACGTGACCTTGGATTCGGGCGAGATCTCCAATCAAGTCCACGTGCGCATCACCAATCGAACGGACCAAACCCAAACCTACGATTTGAGGATCGTTGGCGATGGGCGTTTGGACATTCCCCAGTTCCCGATTAAGGTGGAGAGCGAAAGTAGCGCCGAAGCAAACATCAACGTGATCCTGCCATCGGGTCATTTCAGCCAGGGCCGTGCCCCCGTTGAACTGGAACTCTTCACCGGCAACGACACATTCGACTCCGCCGAAAAAACCGTCCTAGGTCCCCTCTTTTCTGGTCTGTAAATATGGTTTCCCCCCGCACCTTTTGGGTCGGCATGATAGTCGGTCTGCTCTCACTTTCCGTCGGCGTGAACCTGCTCGTACTGTTCAAGTTCGCGGAGTCACCCAAGAAATCCCTCGAGGAGAACTGGGAAGCCAAAGCGGAGAACTGGAATGAGTTCCAGGTCCAACACACGATCAACCGCAAACTCGGCTGGAAACTCGATGTAATCGAGGACCAACCCAGCGGCGCCAATCCAGTCGCATATCTTGTCACGCTGACGGACAAGGAGAAGAATGCGATCCAAGGTGCAACCATAACGCTAAAGACCTCCCACAACGCCCACTACGCGGAACGCCAACTTCTGCACGCCGAGGAAATCGAAGCCGGACGCTACCGGATCGAAATGTCCGTGCCCTATTCGGGTATGTGGCAATTCCACGGCGAAGTGCAAACCGCCACCCTGGCCGACGGCACGCAAGGGGAATACTTCACCCAAGCCTGGGCCGAGAAACTGGAAACGCCCGCCAGTCAGTGAAGCCATGGAATCCCTTTTCACCTCCGTCCTCATCGCCAGCCTGATCGGGTCCCCCCATTGCGTGGGTATGTGTGGGCCCCTGGTAGCCATGGCCATGCGCGAACAGGACGGCGTCAAAAGCGGAGCCCTTGGACACCTGGGATACCACGGGGGGCGATTGCTTTCCTACGTGCTGCTGGGTTTGGCCGCCGGCGCCCTGGGTGGAACCCTCAACCTGGGGGGCTCCCTACTCGGCTTCCAACGCATCGCCATCTCCGCCTCCGCCGTTTTCCTGATCGGATTCGGTCTGCACCAGCTACTCAAATTCTGGACTCCCGCCCGGCGCATTCTGCCCAAGCGCAAGCCAGGTCGCGGACCGGGGATCCTCTCGCGAATGTACTTCGCCATGAACAAGCGCTTGGGAGCGGTGCACCCCACCGCGCGCGCCACATCCCTCGGCCTTCTCTCCGCCCTGCTTCCCTGCGGTTGGCTCTACGCCTTTGCGGCCGTGGCGGCAGGCACCGGCAGCGCACCCTTGGGAGCCCTGGCCATGGCGGCCTTTTGGATCGGAACCGTGCCCTTACTCGGCGCATTCGGCCTTGGCATGAAAAAATTGCTCGGCCCCCTCGAGCGCCACCTCCCCGTGGCGACGGCGTTGGTGCTGGTGGCCTGCGGACTCCTGGTCCTAACCGGCCGCATGCAGGCCTCGCCCCCGAGCCTGGCCCAGGCCTCCGAGGAAGGGTCCTACGAAAAGGCCCTCGATCGCGCCGTCAATGAAGACCCCAGCTGTTGCAGCGACGAGTAGCCGGCCCATGTCCGCAAAACGATGTGAGCACTGCGGACTGCCCGTCCCCCCGGACCTGGATCCAAACAACGACGAACCGGCCTTTTGCTGCAATGGTTGCCGCACGGTGTATGCAGCGATTTCAGGTGCTGGCTTGGAGTCCTTTTACCGACTCTCCCGCGATGAGGGTGAGGGCCAACCCGCCCTGACCACAGACCACACCTACGAGGAATTTGGCGACGATAGCTTCACGGAGCTCTACGTCAGAAAGCCCGACGCCAACACCCATTCCGTGGACCTCTATCTGGAAGGCATCCATTGCGCCAGTTGCGTCTGGCTCGTGGAACGGTTGCCCCATGTGCTGCAAGGTGTGATCGACGTGCGGCTGGACTCCCGGCGCCATGTGGCGGAGGTCACGTGGGACCCTACCTTGCAAAACCTCCCGGCAATCGCACGCTGCCTGGACGGCTTTGGCTATCCCGTGCACCCGTACCAGGGCGCGGACGTGGACGCGATTCGAAAAGGTGAAAACCGGAGACACCTTGGACGCATTGGGGTGTCCGGCGCCATCGCGGGCAACGTTATGCTGCTCGCCTTCGCCCTCTATGGTGGGGCCTTCTCCGGCATCGAGGAACGCTACAAGTACTTGCTGCGAGTGACTTCATTCCTGCTCACAGTGCTTGCCGTTCTATGGCCCGGCCGCGCATTCCTCCGCGGTGCCTGGTCCTCCCTACGGGCACGCTCGCTGCACATGGATGTGCCCGTTGCCCTGGCGCTCCTGGTGGGCACGGCCTGGGGCGGATTCAATACTCTCACAAGGCAGGGTGAGGTGTATTTCGAATCCCTAACAGCGGTGATCTTCCTGCTTTTGGTCGGCCGCTGGGTTCAATACCGACAACAGCGAGTGGCGAGTGATGCCGTAGAGCTGCTGTTTTCCTTGACCCCTATCCGAGCCCGCCGGATCCAGGAAGGCGGCGAAGGTCAACGCGTCACCGAGGTCCCCATCGCCGCTTTGATTCCAGGCGACCGGGTCGAGGTACTCGCCGGCGAAACCATCCCCGCCGACGGTCGCTTGACCTTGGGGCACACCAGCCTGGACCTGGCCACACTCAGCGGCGAGTCTCGACCGGTCCAAGCAGAGCCCGGTTCGGAATTGCATGCTGGAACCACCAACCTGGACAGTCGCATCGAAATGGTTGTGCAGGCCACCGGCGTACACACGCGCATTGGCGCCCTGATGCGCATGGTCGAGGATGGTGCACAGGAGCGCCCGCCCCTGGTCCGCATGGCCGATCGATTCGCCCATCGATTCGTGCTTGTGGTTTTGCTCCTTGCCGTTTCCACGGTCTTGATTTGGATGTATCGCGACCCTTCGCGCGCCGCCGAGCAAACCGTGGCCCTATTGATCGTCACTTGCCCCTGTGCCCTGGGCTTGGCCACACCGCTCGCATTCCAAGCCGCTATCGGCCGCGCCGCCCGGGCCGGAATCCTCATCAAGAACGGTGAGGCCATCGAGCGATTGGCCCGCGCTGGCACCCTTTTCTTGGACAAGACCGGCACGGTGACAACCGGGCAAATGGAACTGCTCAGCTGGACGGGCTCCGAAGCTTGGAAAGGTGCTGTTCAGGCCCTTGAAACCCAGGTCTCCCACCCAATCTCACGGGCGCTGAGCCAGGGCTTGCCCGTCGCCACGGAGTCTCCGGGCAAGCTCGAAGTCACCACCCACATGGGCTTGGGCATCTCGGGAAACTGGAAAGGACAGCAGATCCAAGTAGGCTCCCTGAAGTGGAGTCAGGAACTCGGCGCGGAAAGACCTGAGTGGCTGGACGAAGCCCTTCTCGATTGCGCCAAGGAATCCGCCACACCGGTTCTGGTGGTGGTCGATGGCAAAAT
>JARGOW010000254.1:0-3704 GCA_029212955.1 Planctomycetota bacterium
ATTGCGGCAAAATGAAGCGCAAAGAACGAGGCTTTGCAGCCCCGAAGGATCCGCGGCGGCAAAGCGAATCGCAATGGGCCCGGAGAATGACTCGGCGACCACGTGATACGGCTCCCCCGTGGGGACCGATGCCTGAACCAGTTCCAGAAGCTCGTCCCAATTCAAACTCACGTCCACCGGATATCGCATGATCGACACCCTGACCCTGTCCGGCAACGCCGCCACCAACGGGCCGAACAAGCCGCCCGTTCCATCCATCCCTGGCAACAATACGAGGTGCATGCCAACTGCGCGTGCGCGCTTGCCCCTATTCCCCGGTCCCGAAGTAAGTGCGGGTGCCGGCGCGGTAGATGCCCTTAGGGTCCCGGACGCGTTGGGTCAGCACTTCACTTTCTTCGATTTCGAGGTGGTCGAAGCCGGTGAGGGATTCGAGCTCTTCGATGTAGGCCATAGCCTCTTCTTCGGTTTCGGCGACGATGTCGTAGGGGACGTAGAATCCTTCGACCGAGGCGGGTGCGTCCAGGCTGTTGCCCTGGATCACCAGCCGGAAGTACTTGGATTTCGGTGTGCGTTCGGCGCGCGTATCGCGGATGAGGGCCAACACGTGGTCGTTTTCGGGGTATTCCACGAGTAGGGCTAAGGCGCGTTCGCGCACCTCCTCGGGCGCCAGCCCTTGGGCCATGCGAATGCGCATGTCGATCACCGAGATGAAGTACCAGGCGTCCTCATCGCTGGCGCTTTGGGGTTCCAGGACCAGGATTTCCTCGGCCAGGGCCAGGGCTTCCTCCGGCTTTTCCGCGCAATACAAGGCGTTCATGCGGGCCGACGCCAACTCGAATTGCAAATCGTCGTCGTGGATCGCGGCCAAAGCGGAGAGTGCGCGCTCGTGGTGCCCTTGTTGCCCCAACAGGATCGCCTGGTTCAAGTGAATGGATTCCGCCCAAACATGGGAGCACTGCAAAGCATCGCGATAGGCGTCCTCCGCCTCGTCGAAGCGGCCCTCCTCCGCGTAGAGGTTTCCCAGCAGCTGCCAGTTGGGCCATGCGTTTGGGGCTTCGCGCACACCGCGCACGAGCACCTCCACGGCCGCCTCGGGGTCGCCCAGGTTGGCGTGGGCCTGGGCCGCGATCTCGAAACACGCCGAAGCGCGCAGCTCCTCGACCTTCTTGGCCGTCTCCAGTGCGTCCTCAAACTCACCATCGCGCAGCTGTTGAAATCCGACGGAAATCCAAGGATCGGAGGGATGGCCCTGATCCGTGCTTTCGTTGTTTTCGGGAGTGGTCATTTCGTGGGTCGGAAGTCCTGCAGAGCCTTGCCCAGCAATGCACGGAAGCCCGTGGGGTCCTGGAGCATCAAGCCCAATCCGGGGCCTTCGATGGAATCGAGGATGTACACCTCAAAGTCCTTGAGCAGGCGCTTGTTGGCGGAGGTATGGGTCGTGCGCATCTTAGCGTTGATAGCACGCACGGGAACGGTCAAGGCCTTCAAACATGCTTCCAGGTCGTAGTCCTTGTGGGCCATTAGCCCATCGATGGCCACTCGCTTCTGCGTAGTCTTCATCTGAGTGGCAATCCATTCGGAGAGAGCACCTGTCAATTTGGGCGGGACCATAGCATTCACAAAGTGTTCGATCTGGCCCGAAAAGTCCGCCTCCAAGGCACTCGCGAACTCCATATTCATGTCGACGTCGAACTTTCGGTTCGGATCGTACAGACCATGGACGACAACTACGCCGTGGGCTTGACCTGAATCCTGCAATATGCGGGCGGTTTCAAGGGCAATCACACCGCCCATACTGTGGCCCACGACAATCCAGGGTCCATCGTCAATTGAACGTACAAAGGTGGCCACTTGGCTGGCCCAATCGAGGGGATTTGCCCCCCCCTGTTGATAGGTTGAACCTCCATAGCCGGGCACATCCACCGCCACGCACATGTGGCTCTCCTGCAAGATGCTCGCCGTAGGCTTCCAGAATTTTCGATGTTCGCACCACCCGTGAAGAAACAAAATTGCAGGTTCATCGCCTTGGCGCTGCCCATAGCGATCATAAGCCAACATCACCCCGGTCTCTCCGTCCATCCAAGCCTCAACAGGACTTGGGTCGGTTCCCACCATCTCCGGCGGCGGTGCCGAAACAAAACCGGGACCGGCGCAGGCCCCCAAAACTAGACTTGCCAGAAGGACCAGCCCCTTCCCCATCAACGAATTGGATCGGCGTTTCATGCCATGGATTCTAGCAGCACGGTGACAAACAGGCATCCCCGGGAGCCCGGAAGTGGCGGGACCCTTCGCCCCCACGAGAAGCCCGCAAGACAGGTGCTGTGTGCCGCCACGTTTTCGGCGGGCTGCGAAACCTATCCGCACCGATTGCCCGTATGATTCGTGCCGCTAGCTCCCACAAGGACCCCCCTGCACAGGCCCCAATCATGCTTCTTCAAGCCGCACTCGCCCTCGCTCCCCTCCTTCACAACCCCCCGGCCCCGGCTCCCGCAGCCATCGCTCAAGAATCTGAGCAATCCCTCGCCTGGGGAGTACCCGACGACGCCCTTATGGCGCTCCACTGGAACGACCCCAAAGGCCTGATAACCAACGATCTGAACAATGCTTGGATCGCCGTTTTGACCGACCCGCGTTGGATCGAGTTGGACTTTTGGTCGGAGCTGGACGTGGACATGGACGACTTCAACGACTTCTGGGAAGTCGCTGGTCCGGTCCTGACCGATTGCACGGACGCTGTGGCTTGGCTTACCGGACCCATTTCGGACACGCCGAACGTTTACCTGGCATTCCGGACATCCGAAGACGCCCTCAACTCCCTTATCGAAAACGCTCCCGAAGCTTCGTCCCGCGAGTCGGTGGATGGTATTCCTTTTGTCGTGGACGAGGATTCCGCCGTTGGTTGGAGCGGAGACCTTTGCCTCGTCTACATCGGTGAAGAGCCCATGGAAGCATTGCCGTCCCTGGCCTCCCACTTCCAAATCCTAAAAACCCAGGCGACCCCGGCTGGCCTCTTCGAAACCACTCCGGTGGGTTCGGACCGCAACGACGAGCACTTTGAATTCCTGATGGACCTGGGCGCGATTTTCGAGCTCATCATGGAGGAAGAAGGCGGGTCCGATGACATTCCTGAGGCCGTCATGGACGAATTGACCTCAATCGAGTGGATGTACGCCTCCGTCAGTTTCGGGGAAGGCCAAGCTCTCGACAGCAACATTGTGCTTCCCTACAAGCAGGATGGTTACGTCGCCAAGTTCTTCGAATTTGCAGGTGAAGCCAACATGGAAGCCTTCCGTCGCGTCCCCATGGACGCCGTCGGCGCCGTGATCGGTAACCTGGACCTGCCTGGCCTTATCTACTGGGTCGTAGAGGAAATGATCGAAGCGGAAGAAATGACCGCCGAAGAATTTGAGGGTGGCTTGGAGGAAATGGAAGGAACCCTAGGCTTCCACTTGCTCGAAGACTTCATCAACAACATGTCCGGCGAGTTGATGCAGATCACCTTCCCTGTCGACGATATTGACAACGAAATGCAAAGCATGATGGCATTCACCTACGGCATGTTGACGTTTGGAATGTCCGACGACGAAGCCACCCTGCGCGCGCTTTCCAGCCTAATGAGGGTTGCGGAAGAAGTGCTCGAAGTCACCAAGGCAACCCACGACTGGGGAACGGTTTGGGACCTGGACGTAATGGGCATGTTCCAG
>JARGOW010000254.1:3714-6021 GCA_029212955.1 Planctomycetota bacterium
CAACCGCCGGCACCATGTTCCTTTCCGCGAACCCCGACGCTGTCGACTCGTTCATGGCCCACGCTGCTTCTGGCATGGACACGCCCAGCTTCTACAACATGCCTGGTGCCGAAGAGATCATCGAACAGTTGGGTGGTTTCCAAGTCTATCTCTATCGCACAGAGGCCATGTTCGACTCCATGACCACGCTCTTTGAGAGCATGCTCGGCATGGAGGATGATCCCGATCTGGAGATCATCGCTGACCTGTTCGCGGCCGCATCCGAGATCGCCATCGATCACTTGGATGGACTGATCGGCTCATGCGCCAGCGCAGATGGCCGCATCCGTATCAAAACCATGGCCCGCTAACTCGACATGGCTGAATGGACTTGCTCTGATCTCTCCATGTCCTTTGGAGGGCCTCCCCTGCTGGATGGTGTTTCGCTCGCCATCCAACGGGGCGAACGAATCGGTTTGCTGGGTCGCAATGGTTCGGGCAAGTCCACGTTCCTGAAGATCATGCAGGGCGTGTTGACTCCCGACGGCGGCAACGTGGGCGGACGCCCCGGACTGGTCATCGCCGGCCTGGCACAGGAGGTCCCCGACAGCCTTTCCGGCACGGCGGGCGAACTCTTGGAAGAAGCCCTGCGCGAGGTCGGTGTCACCGCCGATTGGGAGGTGGAAAAGCGTGTCTCCCAGAGTTTGGCCGCCGTGGGAATGGAAGCCAATCGACAACTTGACGTGCTTTCCGCTGGAGCTTCCCGTCGGGTGCTATTGGCCCGCTCCCTGGTGCTGGAGCCCGATTTGCTCATTCTGGATGAGCCCACCAACCACTTGGACCTGGAGACGATCCAACGTCTGGAAGCCCTGCTTGTACGCCGCTCTGGCTGCCTAGTTCTAGTCACCCACGACCGCATGTTCCTGCGCAAAATCGCTACGCGCATCATCGACATCGACCGGGGGCAACTGCGCTCCTACGACTGCGATTACGACACGTACCTGGAGCGTCGGGAGGCCCTGCTCGAGGAACAGGCGAAACAAAATGCGTTGTTCGATAAGCGCTTGGCCCAGGAAGAGGTTTGGCTACGCCGCGGGGTCAAAGCCCGCCGTACGCGCAACCAAGGTCGAGTGAAAGCACTCAAGGCCATGCGCGAAGAACGCGGTGAACGGCGTGAGAAAGTGGGTAAGGTGCAGGCCAAGTTGCAGGAAGCCGAGCGCAGCGGCCAAATCGTGCTGCGCGCCACGGGCCTCAACCACAGCTTCGAAGCCGACGAGCCGCTCATCGAAAACCTGGACTTCACCCTTTGGCGCGGCGACCGCATCGGCCTCATGGGTCCCAACGGCTGTGGAAAGTCTACCTTGCTTCGCATACTGCTCGGCGACCTGGTCCCCGATTCAGGCGAAGCCCACATGGGAACGCGCGTTTCTTTGGGCCGCTTCGACCAACTGCACGAGGACCTGGACCCCACCAAAACCGTCCAGGAAAACGTCTGCGACGATGGGGACATGATCACCGTTGGTGGCCGTTCGCGGCACATCATGGGCTACATGCAGGATTTCCTGTTCACGCCCGACCAGGTGCGCGGCCCGATCACGGTGCTTTCGGGCGGCGAACGCAACCGCCTGCAGTTGGCGCGCATCCTCGCGCGTCCTTGCAACCTGCTCATTCTCGACGAACCCACCAACGACTTGGATGTGGAAACCATGGAACTCCTAGAGGAGATCCTGCTCAACTTCCAAGGCACCCTGCTCATCGTCAGCCACGACCGAGAATTCCTGAACAACGTGGTCACCTCTACCTTGGTATCGGAGGGCAAAGGACACTTCCAGGAGTACGTGGGCGGCTTTGACGACTGGCAAAAAAGCCAACAAGAAATCGCACCGAAGGAAAAGCCCAAGGCAGTTAAGCCCCGGGTCAAAGCCGACAAACCCCGCCGGTTGACCTTCAAGGAAACCGAAGAGCTCAAGGCCCTTCCCGCGAGGATCGAAACTCTCGAGGGAGAAAAAGAATCCCTTTCCACACGCCTGGCTGACCCCGAGATCTACAAGGGCGATGGATCCGAAGTTGCGGGAATAACCCAGAGCCTCAAAGATGCCGAGGAACAGCTCTCCACGGCCTACGAACGCTGGGAAATCCTAGAAGAGGTCCTCGAGAAATCGGGCCGAACGCTGTAACCCGATTTTTTTACGAAAACACCTCTTCAATGGGGTTAGCACAGGGCCCGGAAACGGGCCTTGCGACATTTGAAAAAGCGTGGAAGATGGGACCTCACCCACGCCTCCTTTCAAATGATGCGAACCCTGACCTTGACCCTACTTTTGGGTC
>JARGOW010000255.1 GCA_029212955.1 Planctomycetota bacterium
GGTTCCAGGCCTTTTTGCCACATCGCGAAATAGGGCACAGCTCCGCGGCCGCCCTTTTTGAAGCTACGCTTCCATTTGGGCAGGTCGAAACCGACAACCGTCATGGGCAGATCCAAGTTCTGGGCGGCGCGCTCGATGGCGAGCACATTGTTTTCCCTCGTGATCAGGGTCAGGTGATTGCTCTTGGCGATCTCCTTGGCCCAGTGCCAGCCGATTCCGGATTCGGAACCGACCCCGGGTTGGCAAGCGTAAGCGGTGGCGAGTACGTGGCGTTTCATCGGACTGGAATGGGCGCGGTGTAGACAACGGAACTCGGACGTGGGTTCCCGTTGGTGGAGTGGACACCCTCGTTTTGCTTTTCGGCCAAAACCAGGGAGTAGAGCGAGTAAAAAAGCAACATGGCCGGGTTCGGAAAGCCGAAGACCCCGAAACCCGTGATGGAGGCCAGCGCAATGATCGCTATGAGCGCAAACAGTAGGCGCTGGTCTTCAAAGTCCTGATTTGAGGCTTTCCATGCGCGACGTCCGCTGATGTAAAGCGGCCACAACACGATGGAGATCACGCTCAGGAATCCGATCCAACCCGTGGAGACCAGGGCAAACAGATAGGTGTTGTGGGCATTGGTCCACATGCGCCCGCGATGGGGGAAGCCACCCTGTTCCGAAAGCATGAGGTAGCCCGCACCCGCCACCGGTTGCTCCGGGGCCTGCTCGCGTAGCAATTCCTGCCACAACTCCGTACGTCCCGTGGCCGTGGCCAAGGAACCCGCCGATTCTCCGCGCAGGAACCAGGGTTCGATCTGGGGCCATTGCCACAGGATCAACGCGCCAGCGATCAAGCATGCCCCGCCCCATCGCAGCCTGCGAAGGACCGGGAGCGGACCCCGGGGCCACCAAAGAATAACCTGACCCGCAGCCAGAATCAGGGCCGCCGATCTGGACCTGGCCATGAGAAACACGGTGACACACACTCCAAGCGTCAAGAGGGGCAACCACTGTTCCACCCAAGGGTTCTTGGAATGGGAGAATCCACAACTTTTGAGTTCGTGGGTCGCCCACAGGATCACGACCGTACAGGCGAAGCCAAGGCTATTGGCGTTGAGCAGTTTGTGACCCCAGCGCACCACCTCTCCGCTACCCGTGTGTTGAACCAAATCGGGCCGCAACCACACGAACCAAAGACCGAGCAGGGGCAGGCTGAAGAGTGCCATGCAGTGCCACCGCAGGACCTTGCGCAGATCTGCATGCCGACCCACTTCCAGGTAGAGGGCCACACCCGCCAGGAAGAATGTGAACAGTTCTCCGAGGCGAAAGAGCGAGATCCAAGGAGATTGGGAACGGCCGATCCAGGCCAAGCTCCAGGCAAATAGCACCAGAATTGGCAGGCTGGATGCCCGGAAGATCCGGGAGATGGCGTCCTTTTGTCGAGCCGCCAGGATTAAGAAACCCGTGGTGCAGGCCACGCGCACTGCGAGCTTGAAGGCCACATTCCCGCCACCCAAACCAGAGACATCGGTCAGTCCGCCCTCGATCGCGTTGATCGAAATGAACGGGACAAAACTCGCAAAGTACAAGGCATAGGCCCAGCTGCGCGCACCCGAAAGGGCGAAGCACATCATGGCGAGGCACAATGCGGCAAGGACGTCCATCACTAGGCGACTTTCGATAGGTGCCGTGAAGTGGCGCGCAACTTGTCGGTCAACTGGCGCGCCCAAAGCGTGCGCGCCGATTCGAGCCATTCCACTTGCTCAAACTTTGGCCGGTCGATGCGGTGCAGGGTCGCATCGCGATCTGCCACGGACAGCACGTATGCGGCGGCCAGCAGTTCGATCTCATCGTCCTGTACACCGGAAATCCGACAGAGCGGGTATCCCTGGGTGCGTACCAGATGCATGGCCCGTTCGAGCGCATTCTCCGCCGGAACAGCTTGCATCAACACGCCGGTCTGCAAGAGGAAATGGAAGATGTCGAACAGGGCAGGAGTGCTCTCCCCATAGAACTCCCAGTCGAAAGCCATCAAGTGATCGTCTTGGACTCGAGTATTCCAGGGCGTGAAGTCCCCGTGACTTGGTGTGCACGGAACCATGGTCCCGGCAAAGTGGCTGCGCAGAACTTCGGCCAGATCCCGGAATGCCTCGGGCGTGGTTTGGGAGAGCAGCGGGTCGAACAGTTGCGGCAGGACACTTTCCGCGTTGCGGCGATTGTGTTTGCGTGCGGCCAGGGAGGTGAGCCAGGTGAGCACTGGCGCGTTCAGATTGGCCTTTGCGCGCTGGCCTGAAATGCCTTCTTGGGCAAACCAGTGGGGAGGGCTTTGGGTGTCTCGACCCACCAAGCTGGGGGCTAAACCGGACCCCTTGAGCGAAGCCAGGGCGTGGGTTTCGTGCTGGATGGATTTGACTGCAAAGGGCGTACTCGCCACCTTGAAAAAACGATCTCCACCGTAGTCCCGCGTGGCCACCACGATCTTGCGCAGGGGCCCGGGCACGCCTTCGCAGACCGCGATCGGTGCGTGCATGTCGCGCCAGGCGCTTTGATCGTCCGGGTTTTCAGGCTTGGTGATCAGGGTGACGCGTTCGCGCCCCTGGAGGGAGAGCAACTGCGCCGCGCCCGGCAAATGAAGGCTCGCGCGCATCAAGCGCGTGGTCACTCGCCCGCCCGGCAGCAAGGGAATGCCCAGGCGAAATGCGGATGTGGATTCGTTGGACAATAGGGCTCGAGCCCCTCCGCTGGAAGGCAAGACGAGGAAGGACTCATGCCAACTGCCGTCGGGGGCCAGGGACTGGGCTCCAAAGTGATGGACGGCCAGCGTCCAACCCGCGGGGAGTGCGTCGTAGTATTTGTCGCACTGTTCGACCAGGTTCGATGCTTTGGGGGAGCCCACGACGATGCGTTGGACGCCCTTGGAGGGACGAACGAGCGGATACCAGAGGTTGGGGTGCCCGGGAAGGTCCGGGGGAGGGCCTTGCGTGCTCATGCGCTCACCCGGGGTTGAAACAGGGCCGTTAGGGCCTGGTCAAGACTCTCCGACAGATCGCAATCCGTACGAATCAGGTCCAAGCTATCGTCGTTCTCGGCCAAATCAAAGTAGGCGTTGGCTTGGCGATGGACCTCGTGGGGAGGCAGTTCCAGCTTGCGTTCGGTGATCCACTCCGGATCCGCCACGCAAACCAAAATGCGTTCGGGGCGGGGAATGTACTTGGCCGCCCACTGGGTCACCCGGCTCGAGCGATTGATGCGCGCGCGTTCGGGATCTACGAGAAAATCGTGGTAGTAGCGGTCGAAAATCTGCAGCGAGTTTCGGCGGCGCAAGGGAAGCACGCGCAGGGGCCAGCCCAGCACACAATCGGCGGCGTACCAGGTGGCGCGCAGGGCGGAACCGACCAGGCCCGAGGGTTTGGCGCGGTGGGGTTCCTTGCAATCTTCCGCCGTGTAGCTGGACTCCTTCCAGTTCACCAAGCGGTTGATTTGGGGTAGGAAACCGGGCCGTAGTTTGTGCACCTTGTTTTGCCCGTCACGGTAATGGGGCTCCAGGAACTGATTCACAGCCTCGATCAGCGTGGTTTTGCCACTGCCATCGGTGCCGATGAATGCGGCGCACAAGCCGCGGGGCTGGAACAGGGGACGCAGGCGCAGGGCGAATGCGGTTCCTACGGTTTCGCGCAGGCTGGTGAGCGGAGCGTAGCGGTACTTGCGTCGCAGAAGGGTTCGGCGGGCCCGGTGGGCCATGCTGCGTAGGCCCACTTCATCCTCGCACATGAGGGCCGAGTCGATACGCTCTCCAAGAGAAGATCCAAACCAGAGGCCCAATTCCAGTCGAATCGCGGCGCGTTCGCGCGGACCTGCTTCCTTAAGGAAGGACAAGCGGCCGGCGTCGACCACGCCACCGGAAAGGAATGCACCCAGGAATCGAACCAAGCCCGCCCAGCCGGGACGCACGGTGGGAACCATGGGAGGGTTCTGGTTGCCGGGGATCTGAAAGCGTTCAGCGGGCGCCTGTCCGGAAACTGTCAACAGACGCTCAGCGCTCAAATAGGCCACTCCATAGCACGTTTCCGCGGTATGGATGTCCAAAGTGAGCAAGGAGTGGATGCCTTCGTCGGTGCGTCCGTGAAGTTGGATTTGCACCGAGTGGGGAGTTCGAAACTCCTGCACGATGTGCACGCCACTGTGTTCGCACGCGGCCTCGAGACAGTCTTTTAGACCGGTCAAGTCGTCGGGATGTACGATCAGATCCAGGTCGGATCCGGCGCGCTCCCGGCTCTTAAGGTCCTGCCCTCTCAATAGGGCGAACCGAATCTCGGCCGCCTCCAGGGCAGCGAACCAATAGTTGGTCGCCACTTCCGTGGGGGTCGAGTCAAAAGGCAGGGTGCGGGCGTTCGAACCCGACAGGTTCTGGGTAGAACCGTCGGATCGAACCGCTTTCGAGGAGAGGTTTTCCATGGCAAGGAAGGGAGGGAATGGCGCCCGAAGGCGACCCTGCCAAAGGGGTCTCGGAGAATGGGTTGCTGGGGGAGAATCACGCGGCCGAGTTTGGCTACGTTGGGTATGGAATCGTCCCGTATTCAAATTCCCTTGAGGATCCCACGAGCTTCTTTGAGAGAAAAAACGGTTAGCTTTTCCTGCCACGCGAAAAGCGACCTTGAAGGCAGCTAGAAGCCCACTTCTTCATTTTGTTTCGATGAAAAATTATTGGGCATTCGTAGCCTGGGCCACAGGGTCCCAACTCAAAGTGGGGCCTTTTGCCCTAATCCGATTGCGATCGGTTCTGGGAAATGCGGCCCATGCGAGGCTCGAAACCCTCCGGAAGTGGGCCAATCAAACGCTCGTACTCGCGCAGGGCAAAACGGTCCGTCATGCCTGCCAGGAAGTCGCAAATGGACCGGTGCAGGCCTTGGTCTGCTGCCCAATCCCTGTACCACTCGGGCAATTCCTCGGGCTTCTTCAGGTAGGCATCGAAGAGCCCACTGAGCACGTGATTGGCAAAGACCAGGAAGCGCTGCAGGTGCTCGTGCCGGTAGAAGCGCTTGTGGAGAAAACGTGAGAGCTCGGCCACGTCCCGGGCGAACGGTTCGCTATGGCAAATCAGCATGGAGCGATGGGCTTGGACCCCCGTCGATGAAGTGGGAGCTACCTGGGCTAGCGTTTCGGCGCTGGCGGTCAAGATGTCGCCGATGGCGGAGCCAATGAGCTGGTTGGCGATGCGCTGGACCCGGAGTTTGGGGTCATTGGTCCCCTCGAGGAATCCGGGATGCCGCTCTTTGACGGCTTCCACAGATCGCCGCCATAGCGCCACATCCTCGAAGATCTGCTGCTCGGTGAACATGCCCGCGGTCAATCCGTCCTCTATATCGTGCTTGTTGTAGGCCGTGGAGTCGGCCAGGTCCGTCACCTGGGCCTCCAATCGGGGTTGGCTGGGGCGGGGTTCGAATTCGGAGGGCCAATCTGCAGCGCTCTCATGCTTGAGCAGGGACTCTCGAATCTCGCGGGTCAAATTCAAGCCCGGGTAGTCCGGGGACCGGCGCTCGAGCTGATCCACCACCCGAAGGACCTGGTTGTTGTGCCGGAAACCCCCGTGTTCCCCCATCAACGAGTGCAAAGCCACCTCACCCCGGTGCCCAAATGCGGGGTGCCCGATGTCGTGGCACAGTGCCAAAGCTTCCGCCAAGTGCTCATTCAAACTCAGACCACTGGCCAGGGTCCGTGCCACCTGGGCCACTTCCAAGCTGTGTGAAAGTCGCGTGCGATGCTCGTCGCCTTCCTCATTGAGGAAGACCTGGGTCTTGTACATCAATCGGCGAAACGCCGCCGAATGCACAATTCGATCACGATCCCGCTCAAAGCACGTGCGCACCGGATCCCGCTCCTCCGCAAACACCCGACCTAAGCTCTGCGAACTGAGCGTTGCGTAGGGAGCCAACTGCTCCACCTCGCGGGCTTCTTTGATCTGGCGAATGTTGGGGGTCATGGAGTCGGTATCGGGGGAAGTCAGTTCACCTCGTTCGGTCGAATGGAG
>JARGOW010000256.1 GCA_029212955.1 Planctomycetota bacterium
CCCTTTTTGAGTCCCTGGAAGCGTCCCACTATGGGGAAGTCCCAGAATCCCCCCCCGCGGGTCCATTCCCGGGTACGTTTATGGCGTGCGGAAGAGAAGTCCAGCGACCCCGTCGCCCTTCAACCCCCTCCCCTCGCTCCAAGCATGTGCGGTTTGCTGGAGCAACCGACGGCCCTCGGGGACGCATCAAACGACAACTCTTCTAAAGCGACGGCACCCCCCCCTCCAACGCCGTCGCGGGATCCGGACACCCTGAACCGAATCCCAACGTGCCTGGGGCGATCCTTTTGGATCGCCCCTTTTTCGTTTCTACGTTTCCAAATCCCTGTCAGGATAGGGGGATGAAATTGCAGAAGAGACTCGGGCTTTCCGCTGCCCTGGCATGGATGTGCGCGATGATTGTGGGTGCCCTCTACAGCGCGGAACCTGGCATTGCATGGGAGGGCCCCGTGCAGGAGGCCAAGGGATATTCCGACAAGCAGTTGCAGGCTGCTTGGGATTCCTTGGACGCCGACGACAAGCGACGGGCTTCGGAGTGGTTTTCGCAAGAAGCGAAGCGGCTGCCCTGCTTTCAGAACACCCTGATCTCCTTTCTCAAAGGGAGCTTGGAAAAGGATCCCTACGATTGGCCCGAGGCCGAGGCAGGCCCCACCTTCGATCCGGAAACCCACGCCCCTGCCCAGCCCATTCCCAGGGTTCCACAGGCCAAGGATTCCTCCGAATACAAATCCGTGTGGAAGTCCCTGGTGGGTTGGATGCCGGAGCGTCGCTTGAATTCCGCTTGGTCCTACAACTACGCCACCCAAAGTGTGGAGCGGGTGGGCGATCCCGGGGATCCTGAACGGATTTTCCAAAACGGGTTGGCGGGCTTTCCCCCCGACCTGGACCTGGCCGAGGCCATTTGCCAATCGCTGTTGGACGACGGATCCCTGGTGGAAACCCACCGGGCTTTTGCGCACACGTATGCGGTGCGTTCGGGCCATAGTTTTCCCGGTATCACCCTGTACGACGCCTGGTCCTCGGGACGCAAAATTGAAATGCCCGACGTGGAATGCTTGGGTTTGTTGCACACGCTGGAAAATGACTGGAAGAGTTTTAAGGCCCCCGTTCGCAAACAGGACGCGCTCTACAGGCGCATTGAAGCTTTGTATGTTCCAGTGCAACGCCAACGCGCCTTGCAGGAAGCCATGGCCCGTTGCTATCTGATCGGCACGCCCGTCTTGGCCGCAGGCTATGGCGGCACCGAGGATTTCCTTTCGGATGTGTGGGAGCAAAACGCATCCACACCGGGTCAGGTCAAGGAGGCCCTGCCCAATTCAAAGGGTTGGAAGAAATGGATGGAGAAAGGGCAGAAAACCCTTCGCTCGAAAAAGAAGCGTCGGGAAGCTGCCCAGAACCGACGGGCCTATCTGGCCCAGGGCGAGCGAGCCGTTCGGGGACTTTGGATCTACGTGTTGCAGGGCATGGAGGCCTTGCCTGCCAAATGAGCCAAATGGGGATGTTTCGGGCTAGGATTCCCGTGCAAAGAGAATTCCAACCCCGCCCGTGAAGTGGCAGCCCTCCACCCGAATGTGTCGTCGTATCTCTCGGAACCCCACGCGGGTGTGCAGGTCGATGCTGGCAAGGTTTTGGGCGCTGGCAAAGTAATAGGACATGTGGGCTCGTTCGCGGATGAACTCCAGTCGGATGCGGGTGAGTGCCAGCCCTATGCCGCGACGGCGCGAGCCGGGCGCAACCACGATTCCAGATAGGTACCAACCCCTTGGGAGGCCCCCAAGTTCCAACTCCGCTGCCCAAGCGAAGCCGACCAGTTGCTCCCCCACCTTTGCCAAAAACAATTGCCCCTGGTCCGGGCACTCCGCGAATTTTCGCCGAACCGATTCCAGGTGGTCCTGAAATTCTCCCCCATTGCGCTCCCACGATAGTCGGGCCACCCGGGTCAGCCAGTCATCGCTACCCGGCTCGATGACCGCATGCCCAATGGGAGCCCGATCGACCGCAGCTTCCGGTTCATAGGGTTCGAAAGGCTCCATGGCGCCGGGAGAGGCCTCAAGGCTTGGTTTCAACCCTCGGACGCATGGGCCGGTGCCACGGCAACGGATTCCCCGGCCAACTGGGCCGTGGCAAAGGCCGATTGGAAATTAAGGCCTCCGATGGGTCCATCCAAGTCGAGCAGTTCCCCGAAAACGTAAAGACCAGGCCAGCCATTGACCTCCATCGTGCGTGGATTCACATGCTTGAGTGCCAACCCGCCACGCGTGACCTCGGCATGGGCAAAGCCACCGGTGCCGTCGATGTTCACGGGTAGGGCTTTCAGGGTGGAAATGAAATCGTGGCGACCCGATTTGGTGAGGTTGGGAAGTTCGCCGCGCTTGATGATCGATTCAGGCAATCCTGCGGCCAGGGCCACGGCGGCCAGGAGTCTTCGAGGTAGTGCCACAGGCAATAGGGCTCCCAGGGCGGGTCGGCCGGTTTGCCCTGCCCCGTCCACCAGCTTGCCGCGCAAATCCTCGGGGCTGTGATCCGGAATCAGGTCCAAGTGTACGGTATAGCGTGCACTTGGATCGAGTTGGAGGCCGCGGGCCACGTGGCCAGACAGGTCCATGGCGCCCGGTCCGGAGAGGCCCTTATGGGTGAACAAGACAGGGCGGCGCCGCTCCGCAATGCGCTTGCCCTTTCCATCGAGCAGTTTGGCGGAACACGGTTCCAGGGCGATTCCGGATAGCTCGTGCACCCAAGAGTCAGGGCTCGTCAATGCGGCCAGGGCGGGAACCGGCGGTAAAATTTGCAGGCCCATTTTTTCGAGCCATGCGTAGCCATCGCCCGTGGTGCCTGAATTTGGAACGCTCTCCCCTCCTGTGCAAAGGAACACATGGTTGGCAAAGATGAAGCCCGAGTCTTCGGCGACCTTTTCGGCGCCACACCCGGGCACGCCGAAGGAAGCGATGGTGTCGCGACCAGTCACTCCCAAACACCAACGGGTCGCTCCAGGAGAGATGGCGCAGGCTTTGACCAGGGCGGTGACCGGAGATTCGTAGGCGATGGTCACCCCCGCGTCGAGCGCATCCTTTTGCAAGGCGTCGCGCACGTCCTTGGCCCGTTGGCTTTCGGGGAAGATCTTTTCCAGGGGCGCTTCGACGGTAGGAACGCCCAGCGCCGCAAAGTGTTCTCGAACCCCTACCGGCGTCAAGTTGTCGAATGCGGGGCGCAGGAATCGTGCGGCTTTCGGTCCAAACAGGGCGGCGGCTTGCGGTGCGGTTAGGGTGGTGGTCAGGTTGCAACGGCTGCCGCCACTGGCCAGGATCTTGGTGCCCGTCCGAGGGGTTTTTTCCAACAGCAAGACCGATAGGCCGCGTTTGGCTGCCGTGGCGGCTGCCCAAAGGCCTGCGGCTCCTGCGCCGATCACGACCACATCGTGGACGGGTGCATGTGAGTACTTCTGTGCGTTGGATTCCATGGTGGTTCTTTTCAGCCCCCCGAAAGGGAACGCTCCCACGCCTCGATTTCCGCAAGGGTGTGGGGGCCCCGGGGCGGAGTGTCATCGGTCAGGTCATCCAAGTAGCCGTCGGGAAGCTTGACCCGCTGCTTCTTGCTGCCCTTGGCGCGGCCGATGCGCAGGGCGCGCCGGGGAAAAGGCTCTTCCAGGTTTTGCCCCGCAAAGAGCGGGCGAAGTTGATCCACCCGTTCCAGGTGGCGAAGACCCGAGCGCAATTGGGCGCTGCCCGTGAATCCCTTGGTGTACCAGGAAACCCATTTGCGCATTTGGCGCATGCCCATGACCTCGCCAAAGAAATCCGAGAGGCGTTCCGCGTGGTCCACCATCACGTCCACAATCTCGTTCAAACCGGGCGGGGTTGCGGGCATCCTGCCATCGAAGACATCGGCCAGTTCGCGGAAGAGCCAGGGACGACCGAGGCAGCCCCGGCCCACGATGACCCCATCACAACCGGTTTCACGCATCATGCGCAGTGCGTCCCAGCTTTCCCAAATGTCCCCGTTGCCTAGCACGGGGATGGATACGTGGGACTTGAGTTCAGCGATGCTATTCCAGTCCGCCTCGCCCGAGTACAGCTGGGAGGCGGTGCGACCGTGCAGGCCCACAGCGGCCGCGCCTTCCTGTTCGGCGATGCGTCCCGCTTCTAGATAGGTGATCAGGTCCTCATCGATCCCCATCCGCATTTTGACCGTGACGGGCACGTCGCCCGCATTGCGCACCATGGAAGAAACCAGGCGAGCCATGAGCCGGGGCTTGACCGGAATGGCGCTGCCATTGCCCGAGCGGGTGACCTTGGGGACCGGGCATCCAAAATTGATGTCCAGGTGATCCACACCTTCCGCCACCAGGGCCCGGACCATTTCGCCCAGGTCTTTAGGATCGGATCCGTAGACCTGGACCGAGCGCGGGCTCTCCCCCGGATCCGAGGAAGCCAGTAGCACCGAGAGTCGATTGCCCAGGAGGAAACCGCGGGCGGTGATCATCTCCGAAAGGAACAAGCCTGCCCCGTATTCCCTGCACATGGCTCGGAAGGGAAGGTTCGTGACCCCGGCCATGGGAGCCCACACCACGGGGGGCCAAACCGCCAAGGGGCCGATTTGGAGGGGCGCGAATTCGCCGGCGCTCGCCACGGGCACGTCGGCCTTGAGGTCGCTGAGGGGGTAGGGTCCTTCGGAGGGGGTGGCTTCCATGGGGCTAGGTGGCGCGCCAATCTGGGGTCGGCGCCGCACCTATCCTATGCGCTGGCGCCGGGCGGGTGCGGCGCTATTTGGGAGCGGTGGCCTCCGCGGGGGCCTGCACATAGACACGCGCAGGGGGCAGGCCCAGACCGGGACCACCAAAGGTGCTCACGCCCTCCAGCAGGATCGCCGAAAGTCGCGACTTGCCCTGTTCCCGGGCGGCGAATAGGGGGCGGCCGGCGCTGTCAAATCCGAAGGCCAGGTTCCCCTGGGAGGTTCGCAGCTGCACCAAGTGATCTTGCTCCCGAATCCCCAAATGCCATTTGTCGGTAAAGGGCTCGAGGGCTTGGCCTTCGAAGGAAACCACAAAGCTGGGACCCTGGGGGAAGTGTCGGGCGGCGACCAGGCCATTTAGCACCAGGGAAACATCGATCGATGCGAGGACATCGCGCACGCGCAGGTTGCTGAGGAACATGCCGTCGAGTCGGCGTTCGATGCTCATGATCTTGGTGCCTTCCACCAGGCGACCACGGACTTGCATGATGTTGAGCGCCTCGGGCAATTGGGCCTCCTGGCGCTCGGCGGCTTCTTTCTTCGCTTGCTCGGGATCGATGATGCGGGGTTCCGCGTCGCCGGAAATGGGCTCCGGTTGGGGGGCCAATTCCGGGGCCTGCAAACCCACGTCCGAGATGCGCAGATCGAATTGTTCGATGAGGTCATCCTTCATGATCTGGGCTAGCTGAACCTCGCGACCCTTTTCGCGGGCGGTGGCGGGGTAGATCATGCGCGTGGCGTACAGCCAACGATCCTGACCCAGGCGTCTCACCATGAAGTGCTCCACCGCGATGCGGCTTCCCAGGGCCCAGGTCTCGGCCTGGCCTTGGAGAACCAAATCGCCCTCGCTCACATTGGGCGCAGGCACGTCGATTTCGCGGGAGAGTTCCTCGCGAACTTGGGCCTGAATAGCGGTCAGTTTGTCCAGCCGGTCCATGAGTTCTGGATGTTCGAAGACACGTCCGCGCTGTACGACCAACTCGGGCCTTTCCAGGCATTGAAGGCTCTTGAGGGGGTCGGATCCAAGGATCACCAGATCGGCCAGCTTGCCGGCTTCGATCGTTCCGCGTTGGTCGGAAACACCGAGGATCTCGGCGGCGCCGCGGGTGGCGTAGGCCAGCACGTCCCCATTCGAAATGCCCGCGGCCGCCCAAAGTAGGAGCTCGTCCACCAATCCCTGGCCGGGCATGATCCAGGAGTTGGGTGCGGCGCTACCCGGTAGCAGTTTGGCCTTCGCTTCATGCAGTTTCAGCAGGGTCTGGCTTTGCAGGTCCGC
>JARGOW010000257.1 GCA_029212955.1 Planctomycetota bacterium
CAACCTGGAGCAAGCCTCGCTCCCCTTGGCCGCAGTCCTCATGGACTCGGTCGTCAAGAAAGCCGTGTCCGGCAAAGACCTGGGCGACCTGTAGGATCACCTGGGTTCGAGGGATCCCCTCTCCTCTCCCGTCGTCCGGGCATGAGGTTCTCGGCGCCTTCAAGATGGCGGAGTTCCTGGAGCCCCCCTTGGCATCTTCAAGCCGGGTCGGTTTTCAATCACAGCAGAGCCGTGCCTGCCTTGCCAGGCTGCAAACTTTTGCGGATTTGGGTGAATTGGATACACTTCCTCACCTACTCAAAGGCCAGAGGATCGGCTTTTGCAGGGTAGCGTAGATAGCCGGTGTTCCGATTTGGCTGGACCGCTTGACCTCTGCACTTCGGCACGGCCTCACGAAGAACGTTTAGGGCACTAGAACACACCGCGGCGTGCTTGGCCGCCATGAAATCATGAGTCACGGTCCGAATAGCTGGGTAAGGTTGGCTCGATGACGGAGTCATTGCCCGACGTGCAAGAACAGGAAACGCCTGGGCGTGACGATACCGTGCTGCTACGGGGTTGGACGCTGCGACTTGCCCGGATTTTCCTCTTCACCTTGCTCGCGTGGTCCATCGCGGTCATCGGCCTTGCGACGCCGGGCTTGTATCGCCTGTATACGGAGGTTCAGCCCGCTTTTGACTCCTTGCATGTTCGGCCGTATTGGAGCCAGGGGCCGGCGGTGTCGCCCTGGAGCGGTGGGCTAGCCGAAAAGAGCGGATTGCCCCATGGCACCCTTCTTGCCATCGATGGCAAGGCCGTCGCCAAAACCGATTCCGTTTATGAAGTGGCGGAGAGATTGCGGGGCGAATTGGGTACGCCCGTGGAATTCACGGTTCGGGACAAGGACGGCAAGACCGTAGCCAGGACCCTCATGCGGTCGGCCCCCCCCTGGGGCGATGGCATCAGTCCGAGGCTGGTGGCCTCCATCGGTCAATTCCTAATGATGATCGTATTCCTGCTCGGAGGTTTAGCCCTGCTTTGGCGGGGTGGCCCGAGTCTGGTCGCGATCATTGGCGCAACTAGTTTTTTGTGCCTTGCGGGAACCGGCTACACCGAAACCCTGCAGCTCAATGCAGGGGGAGACTGGGACGGCCCCTTGATGCGCCTGACCATAGTCGTGGGCGTATTGTGCCTGTTCTCATTTCTCACCCTCTTCCCCACGGGCCGCGTTCGGCCCCGCTGGGCTTGGGTGATCATAGTCATGGCCATTGCCGAGCGGATACGAAGAGAGTTCGATATCGATATGCCAGAGCTCGTGGGAAATGTGCTCTCCGGTGGCATTTTCCCGCTGATCCTCATTGCTCAAATCGTCCGATACCGCCTCCACGCCAACGAGGAACAACGCCTTCAAACCAAATGGGCCGTGCTCGGAATCACCTTCTTCCTGTCCACATTCACCGTGATCATGTTCGTCTTCACATCGATGCCCAGGGAACGATTGCTAGCACGTGAATTGGTGCTTTTGGTTCCGGCCCTGGGCATGTCAGTGTTTGTGTCCGGAGTTGTAGTTTCCCTGCTCAAGTATCGGCTGTGGGATGCGGAGGCCGCCTGGTCTCGATCCGCCATGGCCGCGGGCTTGACCCTGGCAGTGACCGCGATCATTGCCGGCGGAACGGCCATCGCACAAACCGCCTTTGGGGCCAGCGGGCCCATGGCCATGGGCTTAGCCACCGTTGTGGCGGCCCTGCTGCTAGTTCCGCTTCAACATCGCCTGAGCGACTGGGCCAAGCGCAGATTCCTGCGGGACCTGATGGACCTGAAAGAGAACCTGCCGCAATTGGTCGGTCACCTTCGGGAAACCGAATCGGTGGAAAGCATTGCTGAGGGCGTCACCGACCGAACATGCCCGGTGGTACATGCCACCCACACCGCCCTCATCATGCCCGACGAAAACGGAGGGTGGTTCGCAGCTGGAGTGGAGGGCATCGAACGCGAAGCCACCGAAACCTGGGCCGCAGATGCCGACCTGGATGCTGTCCCTACGCTCCGCGGCACCCGGCGACAACCTTGGAGGGACCGGATTTGGAGCCAACCCAAGGACCGACTCTTCCCCGTACGCGTTGCCCTTCGATCGGAGCGGGCTGGGGGCGAGGTGGCTACCGAAGGTTGGTTGCTTCTGGGCCCGAGACCGGATGGCTCGGGCTACGGATCCGATGAATTGGAAGCCGTCGCCACCGTCGCCGGCCCGATCGGCCGTGCGATCCGGGTGGTACGCGTTCGCGAGAACCGGCTCAAGGAGCTCACAACCATGTGGGAAAAACGCCACTCCGAGCAGGACCTACGCCTCGAAGAAATCAAAGCCCAACTCCGCGACAGACCTACTGAATAGCCAAGGGCCCCGCCACCTCCCTACAGGGTGATGACCTTGTCGGCCTTGCTCATCAACGCCACGATGTCATCCATCGAGGCTACAGTGCCGACGGCGGGTTCCACTTCGAAGTGAGTTAGGCAGGTGCCGCAGGGGACCAGGTCGATGCCGCGCTCTTCCAGAAGGGAGAGTTCGCCCAGGACCGTAGATCCGGGCGCCACCAGTTTGACGCCGCTGTTGTAGAATGCGATCGCGTCCAGGCCATGCAGGGCAATGGACTTCTGGAGAAAGGTCTTGAGGACGCGGGCACCGAGATCGGGGTCGCCGTGCCCCATGCTGTCCTGGCGCAGAAGTAGCAGTGTTTTCATGGGGGTAGTATAGCGCTGCGTTCGACGAACCGCGCCGATCACCTTCCTCCACACTTGCATCTGATGTGGGGTCGAGCGCACCGGATGGAGAGTGGGGACTGACACGCTATGTCCACCTTCCAGTATCATGAACCCATGAAGATCCTCCTACTGTCGGTCCTGGCTTCCTTCATCGTAAGTTTCATCACCGTTCGGGGCCTTCAGCAGGACTCCGAAGCAGCAAGCGTTGCGTCCGGTGGCATGGTTCCTGTCGATTACCCCGCGAACTTGCAGGGCGATATGGCGGCGCTGTTGGAAAAAAACGAAGCGCTTTCGGCCCGTGTGAGTTTCCTTGAGAATCAACCCACCAGCGAAGTGCGGATTCCGGTCGAGGTGGATTGGGTGCCGCGGGAGGATTTTTTGACGTTGCAGGAGGAGTTGCGGTCGGCCACCAAAGCCATGGCGAATCTCTCATCCTCCAATGTGGACCTGGCCCATCCCCAGTTTCGCGATCAACTCGGAACGGCTCTCGATGAAATCCGTAAGGCGGAGGCGGTGGGGCGAGTCGAAGCCTTGCAAGAAAAACGAGCGGCCACCCTCGAGCCGGTCCTCGCCAAAATGCAAGCACGCATGGGGCTCACACAACCGCAAGTCACGCAATTGCGCGGCGCCCTGGAATCGAAAATGGCGATGGATTCGGAACGAACCCGGCGCTGGCAGGAAGGCGAAGACAGCGCGGTCTTGGGCCAGTTCAAAGCGGACAACCGGACGGCCCACCAGGAAGAACTAGCCCGCATCCTAACCCCTTCGCAGTTCGACCAACTGCAACAAGGCCGCGCCGGCAAGTGATCGGATTGAGAAGCCCTGCCCCACTGAGGGCCTGGATTCCGGACAATGCCGCCGCCAAGCTATAGAATGAGGGGAGCTGGAATCTGCCAGCAGATACCCCAACCACCATGGACCTATCAAAAACGCCGCGTCGGCAGCTTCCTGCGATCGACAGCAATCAAACGGGCAAGTTCGAGACGGCGACTTTTGCGGTCGGCTGATTCTGGACGCCTGACTCCCAGTTTGGGAGTCTCCCTGGAATCATTCGGACCCGTGTAGGTTACGCGGGTGGCGAGTCTTCGGACCCCACATACCACAACCTGGGTGGGCACACCGAGAGTTTGGAGGTGGATTTTGATCCTGAACAGATCACGCTTTCGGAAGTCTTCGAGCTCTTTTGGGATGCGCACAACCCGCTGGCTGCGCCGCGGAAGAGCCAATATATGAGCGCTTTGTTTTTGCACAACGCGGAGCAACGCAAGTGTGCGGAAGACGGCGCGAAACGCATTGCGGAACAGAACAACGGCGCCCAGGTCACCACCAAACTGCTGCCGTACACCGGCTTCCATCTGGCGGAGGACTACCACCAGAAGTACATCCTGCGCCGGCATCGTACATTGGAGAATGAGCTGCTCGAGGCTTATCCCGACTACGTGGACTTCACGAACTCAACCGCTGCGGCGCGCCTCAATGGCTACCTGGCTGGCCACGGTTCCAACGAAGCGCTGGCCCGGGATCTTCCCCACCTGGGACTTAGCGCCGAAGCTCAGGCACAGTTCCGTGCCTTGGTTCGCAGGTAACGCTTGCCAACGACTCCACAATCACAGGGGCGCGACCTCGGCATGGAACCGAAGCCGCGCCCCTCTACCCGAACAACCCGTGACCTAAAACATCGTCACGCAGACACCATCGGTGAAAGTTGAGGTGGGTTGTGGATCGCGATCACGATACCACGCTTGGAAGTGCAGGGTTGTGCCCGACGCCAACGGGCCCACGGGCAGATTGTTGAGATCCAGGGGTAGCCCGAAGGTGCCGGCCAAGCCCGAGTTACGGATCTGTCCAGCTTGGTTAAGGCGCCCAAGGACGCCGGCGACCAATAGGGTTCCGTGGCTACCTGGCAAACCTTGCAGCTCGGCCGACCCGGTTCCCACCAGGAAGTACCCGAACACTTGACTCGGTAAATCACGGGCGCCCAGAACCAAGTTATTCGCTGCTATCGATTGGCTTCCAACCAATGAGATCTCGCCGGATTGGCCCATCGAGTTGACCGCTGCCGGCGAACCATAGCGCGACCCGACTCCCGAGCTCCCAACCTGGAAGCGGGACAATTCCATCACGCCACCCTCTTCAGAACCCAAACCGATCAGCCCCATTCCGTCGGCCGTGCTTTTGAGGATCCAAAGGTCCCAAGGACCGGGTGCGTCCAACAGTTGCGTTCCCCCACTCTGTGTCCAATGGAAGGGGCGACGGTCCGGACCAGGCACCTGCGCCTGGCCGTAAACGACCGTACCGTCTTCACTGCATCCCAAGGTTTTGAAGTTTGTCACGGCAGACCACGGCAACACGGGCAAGATTTGCATGCCCCCGCCCACGGTCCATCGGTAAGGATGCGCTTGTCCCGTGCTTAACAGGGCGGTGCCGACCACCACTTGGCCATCCGCGCTGATTCCCGCAGGATAGCTCCAAGTGAAGGACATGCCCGGCGGCGCTGCCAACATCTGCGCCCCCGTGGCAGGCGTCCAAAGATACGTGACCCCCTGTCCAGCCAGGGAACCGGCAAAGGCTAGGGCTTCTCCATCCGCACTGGCAAACGGCTGCACGTTCGGTGGAAAAATAGTCGTTCCAACCATGTCGATGCCACCCGTTGCGGGCCAACGTACCAAATGGGTTTGCGTCCCCGAAGGCGAGTAAGCGCCAAAGGTCGCCGACCCATCCGCACTGCATAAGGTAGCTACCGCTCCACCCGGGTCGATCAAACGCTGCACACCGGTCGCCGGCGTCCATCGCCATGGCCCTAAAGCATCCACACCCACAATCACATTGCCATCGCCGCTGACATCCAGAGCATTTCCGGACCCGGCGCCGAGGCTGACCGACCCCGTCCCCGCTGTCCAGCGCACGGCGTCTGCCCCCGACCCACCCACAATCACACTGCCGTCGGCGCTGCAGGCAAAAGCATGGGACAACCCAGGGGCTCCTCCACTAGAAGGAAGCGACTGCAAACCGCCCGTTGACGTCCAAAACCTCCCCTGCAACGTCGTGCTCCCAATCACCTGCCTGACAATAACGGTGCTTCCATCATCGCTGCAATCCAGAATCCCCGCCCCATCGCTCAATTCCTCAAGTACACGATAGGAGTTCTGAGCGGCACCCATCGCTGTCAGGCAGCCGCCCAAAACGATCATTTTCATGCAATTCAATGTCATAGCGTTCCTCCTCGCAATCTGATTTCGGCCCTCAC
>JARGOW010000258.1 GCA_029212955.1 Planctomycetota bacterium
TGATGCCTACAGGCAGGTTTTTTGGACCTCAGGGCTGCTCGGGCAAGGGGTTGCACAACCCGGGCCCGGCCCAGCCGGTGGCTGCGGAACACCGGGCACCGGAAAGCCGACCTCCGGGGTCGTGGCCTGGAGCTGAATCCAGGCGGGATGAATCGGCGGGGCGGGGAAGGTTCCCCGGCCTAGTTGTCCATGGATTCTTGGGCCAGGAAGAGCATGTATTTGGCCAATTCCGGAGGGTGGAGCTGGCTTTCGCGGATGAGCTTCACGTGGGCCCGCCCCAGTCGCACCCGCGTCTGCTTATCGAGCAAGTGCTTGCGGATGGCGTCCTGCACATCCAGGTTTGCGAAGGGCTTGCTGGGCACTTCGGGCACGATTTTGTTCAGCTGGAACAGGTGAACCGCGTTTTGGGACTCCAGCGGGGGGCTCATTTCACCGACTTCGCTTTGGGTAAGGAATTCGACCAATCCCTGGCCGCCAAACTCCGACTGGCTGATCTGGGCGGCCCTGCCCAGGGTGAATACGGCGGTGGATTTCTCGCGGGCTCGCTCGTCGGTTTTGGCCCAGTACGCAATCAATTCCTCGAAGGAGATGACCCCCCTCTCCAGGTCCGTACGCAGGGTTGCGGCCCGGTCCAGGGCATTTTCACGGCCTCCCAGAGCCTGAAAGCTGAGTGCGAGCTCGAGAACCTCGAATTCGGCTTCGCGGAAGCCGGTCATTTCGACCTCGTTCAGGCGGGGTGACTTGAGGAAGCTCTTGTAGGCGCCCCAGATTTCACCCGGACGCACATAGCGGTTCAGCTCCTTGCGGCCCGTGGTTCCGATCTGCTTGCCGGTGATCGCTCCCTGCCAGGCGAATCGGTAGAGGGTCCGGCGAAAGCTCTCCTTGTATTGCTCAGGACTCGAGTTGCCGGCGGTCAGCTGCTGGTGGAAGGCCTGATATCCGCCCGCGGACTCCTGGGCCCGGGCAAAACGGCGTTTGACCAGGTTTTCGACGACTTCGGGGTCAAATCCCCTGTCCTGGCCTGCCCGGACCTCGAGGAATGCTTCCACCAGATCGGCGGTGGCATCATTTTCGATCCTGTTGAAGGCCTGCAGCCTTTGATCCTGGGGCAATTGGCTGGCCTCCTGATAGCGCTCTCTCCATTGCTTATTGCGCAGGTGGGCCACCAAATCCGTACGGGTCACGACCTGGTCCCCAGCAACGACCACCACGGAATCCAGGAAACGCTCATTCAATGCGCGCAAATCGTCCGGGGTCACCTGTTGGGGGAGGCCCTGGGCGAGCAGGGAACCGCCCATTCCGAGGGCAGCCAAGCCAGCGAGGAGGAGGCGCTTGGGAGCGTTGGAGAAAGTCATGGTCCTATCCTGGACTTACCGGTGGGGCGGGTCAATTCCTGTGCTTGGAAGGGGGGCGAGTTTACGAATGGGGGCCTGGATTGGGTCAGGAATGCGGGGTCCGTGGTTCCATTGAGCCAAGCTGCCCGTCCTTCCCGCAATCTGAGAAGTCACATCCCGGGGAATTCTTCGTAGCGAGGCTCCACGACGCTTCGAACACGCCTCGATCCCAAGCCTATGACCCCTCTTAAAGTTCTCCGCTGGCTCCCCCTCTCGATCCTCCTCCTGGCCAGTTGCCGGTCGGTTGGATTGACCGAATCCGGTTCCCTATCCAGCTACCAAAACCTGGTCGTGGACACGGACGAGCGCGCCCGCAAGTCTTTCGTGGCGCCCGGGGCCCAGTGGCAAGTCTACGACGCCATCGTGCTCGAGTCCCTGGCTCTAGACCTACAGCCCAGCTCCCTGGATTCGATTTCGGAGGCCCGTTTCGATCGCATAGCGAGTCACTACGGGGAATTCCTGCGGGAGTCACTGACGCCCAGGTGGCAGGTGGTCGAAGCCCCGCGCACGGGCGCGTTGATCGTGCGCTCCACCCTTACGGCCGCTGCGAGCGGGCGCCCTTCTATCGTTTTACCGAAATCGACACGATCAACGTGCCCTTGAATTGGATCACAGGTCTGGGTTTGCTCTGGCCCGTGGACGTGGGTGGAGCCACGGTCGAGCTTGAAATTCTGGATGCCACGACTGGCGAACAGCTCGCCGCTCTCATCAACGCCGACAAAGCCACCCTGCTAAACGGAATCCAAGCCATGGTCGCCATCGGCCATGCTTGTCAATCGGTGGAAGAATCCGCCCATTGGGTGGGCGCCGTTGTGGGGCAGTGAACCCGGGGTTTCGGAGGATCGAGTGGCAACCCAGCGATGCTTGGCCAAGGGCGGGGGTCGGCGTTTCGACGCCGGCGCTGCCGGGGCTGTACCGAATCTCGATACTACGCTAATCGGCGGGTAGGATGTCTTCGAGCCACTTGAGGACTTCGAGGGGTGTTTCCACGAAGCGAGGCGGGATGAGGTGGGCGACCCCGGACTTGATGCGGCGCAGGTCGAGTTTGCCGGAATCCTTGAGGTTCGCCAAAAGTGTTTCAAAGAACACTGGATCGTGATACTGGATGACCAGTGCGTGGCCTTGAAAAGTGATGCGGTCCAAGAAGTAGCGGTCCAGGCGCGTCTTGAGCTGAAACATGCGCAGCAGGGTGAGCGCGGGTTCGGGCAGGCGCCCAAAACGGTCGTGCAATTCGGATCCCACGGCTTCGACCTCGGCTGGCGTGTGCGAGCCCGTCAGTTCCCGCAGTATTTCCAGGCGAGACTCCGGGTCTTCGATCCAATCGTCGGGTAGGAACGCCACGAGTCCGAGGGAGACTTCCACGCCGGCTTCGATTTCTTCGGTACGCGGGCCTTCAGGGGCGGGGCCGCCGCCTCCTTCCAGGCGTTCGACCGTGGCGCGTAGCAGTCGGCAATACATGTCGTATCCGACCGCAGCGATCTGACCGGATTGTTGGGCGCCGAGGATGTTGCCCGCGCCGCGCAGTTCCAGGTCCTTGATGGAGATGCCGAAACCCGCACCCAGGTGGGAGAGTTCCTCGAGGGCTTTCAGGCGCTTTTTGGCGATGTCTTTGAGCGGTTTGTGCTTTTCGACCAACAGGTAGCAGTAGGACTTGCGCTCACCTCGGCCCACGCGACCCCGCAATTGGTGAAGTTCGGCCAATCCGAAGTGGTCCGCGTCGTCGATCAAAATCGTGCCCGCGCTGGGGATGTCGATTCCGTTTTCGATGATGGTGGTGGCCACCAAAATGTCGGCTTCGCCCTGGGCGAAAGTGCGCATGACGCCCCGGAGTTCCGTGGAGCTCATTTGCCCGTGCCCGATGGCGATGCGCAGGCCCGGCATGAGTTGGGAAATGCGGCGTGCGGCCAACTCGATGGATTGAACGCGATTGTGAAGGAAGTACACCTGGCCGCCGCGGGCGAGTTCGCGCTCTAAAGCCTCCAGAATCATGGGGTCATCCTCGCGGTATCCGAGGATGGTCTGGATCGGTTGGCGGCCGGGTGGCGGGGTGGAAAGGGCCGAAATGTCGCGCAGACCTGCCAGGGACATGTGCAGGGTCCGCGGAATGGGGGTGGCGGTGAGCGTGAGGATGTCGACCTCGGAGCGCATGCGTTTGAAGTGCTCTTTGTGCACGACTCCAAAGCGTTGCTCTTCGTCGATGATGACCAGTCCCAAATTCTTGAATGACACTTTCTTTCCCAGGATACGGTGGGTCCCAACCAGGATATCGACCTCCCCCTTGGCGGTGTCCTCGATGTTCTTCTTGTTCTTGGCGGCGCTCACGTAGCGGCTGGAGACCTCGACCCGAACGGGGAAGTCGGCCATGCGTTCGCAGAAGGTGCGATAGTGTTGGTCTGCGAGAACCGTGGTGGGCACGAGCACGGCGACTTGGCCTCCTCCAGCCACCACGCGGAAGGCGGCGCGCACCGCCATCTCGGTTTTGCCAAAACCCACATCGCCGCAAAGCATGCGGTCCATGGGCTTTTCGCTCGACAGGTTTTCGGCGATGTCAGCGCCCGATGTTTTCTGGTCGGGGGTGGGCTCGTAGGGGAAGGTGTTATTGAAGGACTCGATCAGCGCTTCGTCTCCGGCCCAGGCGGTGCGGCGGCGGAGGGCACGTTTGGCTTGCACTTCGATCAGATCGGAAGCCATGTCGAAAAGGCCACGTTCCACCTTTTCTTTGCGCTTGCGGAAAGCTGTGCCGCCGATTTTGTCGAGCTTGAGTCCCGCGCCGCGCGCTCCCACGAAGCGTTGCACCATGTCGATGCGACTGGTGGGCACGAAAAGGCTCACATCGTCGGCGAAGGAAAGGTGTAGGTGCTCCTCTTCGCCGCCCCCGCGTTTCATGCGCTTTAGGCCGCGGTACAAGGCCAATCCGTGGACCGCGTGCACCACATAGTCCCCGCGTTTGAGCTCGAAGAAGGATTGGATCGCTTTGACCTTGTGCTCGGTCAGGTGGCGAACACGACGGCGCGTACCCTGGATACCCTTGAGCTCGTGGTGCCCGATGATGATCAGGTTCCAGGCCGGGATGCGGAATCCCTTGGTGATGGTCCCTACCCGGGTCTCAATCGAACCCGCAGGGATCGCGTTTTCCAGGGTTTGCACCAGCCTGGCTTCGTCGCCCTTGGAGTGACAGGTGATCAGGATACGCGCGTTGCGTGCCGCCTCTTCGGCGAGTAAGCCTGGAGCGGCTTCCATGCCGACTTCGAGGGCTACCACCGAGCGGGTGTCCATGGAAAGGGTGTCGCCCGGCAAAGTTTGCAGGATCAGTTGACGGTGGTCCGCTTCCTTCTTTTTGTAGGTTTTCCAAGCCCGTTCGAATGCGGGGGAGCGGATGGCAAGGGCTTCACCCCGTTCATTGATTCGCAGGGGTTCCACAAGGACGAGCCTCGAGTCGGAACGCAGGAATTCCAGGGGCGTCAAGCCGCCTTCTTCCACCGAACCGGTATCGGCGATCAAGCAGACCGAGAGGTCCTTGTGGGTGGCCACGGAGAGTTGACTGACGGCATCGAAGCTGCGCAGGGATTCGATTTCTGCGTCGAACATTTCGATGCGGATGGGGCTCTCGACCGCGTAAGGGTAGAGGTCGAGGATGTCGCCGCGCAGGCTGACCTCGCCCGGGTTCTCGACCAGCGGGACGCGTTCATAGCCCAGGTGTACCAGGCGCTTGAGCAGTACCTCCACGTTCAAGGTTTCCCCGACTGCCAGGTCGAGGGCTTCCGCCTCAAGTGCTTTCAGCGCAGGCAAGGGCTGCAATAGGGCCAGAATGGAGGCGACAAGAATGTGCGGTCCCGTTCCATGGGAGGTTGTTCGGGCCCACTCCAAACGCCCGGCGATGGTGGCGGGGTCGCTGGGGTCGCGCGAGGGTAGGGCTAGGGAGTCCGCACCAAAGGCCTGCATATCCAAAGCGAATGATTCGGCTTCCGCATCCGTGGACAGCACGATGCATAGGGTGTCGCCCAGCAGGGGCGCCTGACCCATCAGTTTGGATAAAACCAAGGGCTGGGCGGATCCCCACAGGTTGCCGATGGATACGGGAGCAGGCCTTTTTAGGTGTTGTGCGGCCTTGTCCAGTTCGGGGAAACTGGGCAGGTCGGCGGCGACGAGCAGGGGCACGAAGCCATCGGCCGTTTGCGTCTCTTCTTTTTCGGTTTGCATCAGGCTTCGTGGTCGGGGGCGCAATGTTCTCGGTTGATTTGGAGCAGGGCCTCGATGGCGGCCCAGGACTCGGCTTCCTTGATGGAGCGGCCCCAGGCACTGGGGTAGGCCTGCTCGCTTACAATGGCTCGAACCAGGAAGGCGCGGGAGTGGGCCTCGCCGCGCGTTTCCAGGAGCTCGTACTTGGGAGGTTCCCCGAAGGTCTGTTGGGCGTACTGCTGCAGATCTTGCTTGGGGATCGGTGCGTTCTTTTTCTTGGAGTCGACACCAAAGCGTGGGCCCATGGACGCGCGAATGAAGAGTCGGGCGGCTTCAAGGCCTTGGTCTAGATAGAGGGCACCTACAACGGCCTCATACAGATTGGCCAGCACGGACCGGGACAGGG
>JARGOW010000259.1 GCA_029212955.1 Planctomycetota bacterium
GCGAATGGGCGGTTGGGGGTCTGACGCCGTATCCACGCTCCGTATTGGGTATGCTTGGGGCATGAGCTTCCTCGCGCCGCTTTGCATTGCTTCCGCCCTCTTCGCTGGTCCCCAGGAACAGGAGTGGGGTGTGCACGACATGGAGCGGCCCCTGCCGCCGCGGGTGGAAGGGGCGAAAGCCCTGGAGCTCCCCGCTCCCGAGGGTGCCACCGTGTTGTTTGACGGCAAGAATCTGGACCTGTGGCAACACCACGATGGGTCGGCACCGAAGTGGCAGGTCAAGGACGGGTACTTTGAAGTCAAGGGTGGCTCTGGGGACCTTCGCACCAAGAAGGCCTTCGGAGATGTGCACCTGCACTTGGAATGGCGCGTGCCCAAGTCCGAGGAAGGCAAAACGGGCCAGGCCTTTGGCAACTCCGGCGTATTCCTGATGAACACCTACGAGATTCAGGTGCTGGAAACTTCGACAAATCGCACTTACGCGGACGGGATGGCGGGTGCCATGTACGGGCAGTATCCGCCGATGGTAAACGCGGGTGCCGGCCCTGGTGAGTGGAACTCCTATGACATTTACTTCCAATCACCGCGCTTTGAAAACGGCCAGGTCAATCGCCCTGCCTGGGTTACCGTTTTCCACAATGGGTATGTAATCCATGAGGGTCGGAGATACCTCGGTGCGACCACCCACAAGCGCCGTGCTTCGTACTCATCCCATGGCAATGCACTCCCCCTTCGACTTCAAGACCATGGCGACCCCGTGCAATTCAGGAACATTTGGGTGCGCCCTCTACCCTGGTCCATCGACAACTGGGGTCAGCCGCATTACGTCGACAATGGCATGCCCTCCGAAGTCCTCGTAAAGGAACAAAGCCGCTTCAATGACATAGCCGGCGACCTCCGGAAACACGTGGAGAGAATCACCGCCATCCATCCTCGGCCCGACGGGGCTCACCCATCTGGCATGCAAATGGCGTCTAGCTGCATTGCATCTGAGTTGACGTCCATGGGGTACGAAGTTCACAGTCAAACTTTCCTCGCTGAAGGTAGGCCCTATCGAAACCTGATCGTGAGGATTGGTTCTGACAAGGGCCCGTTGACCGTGATTGGGGCCCACTACGACGTTTGCGACTCCAGCCCGGGAGCCGATGACAATGCAAGTGGGGTGGCAGTGCTTCTGGAATTGGCCAAACACATCTCGCATCAGCGGATACTCGCTAGCACTGAAATCAAAACCCCATTGGAACTCGTCTTCTACGCACTCGAAGAGCCCCCCTACTTCCGCACCAAGGACATGGGCAGCGCCCACCACGCCAAGGCCCTCAAAGCCGCCGGCACCGAGGTCCGCGGCATGATCTCCCTCGAAATGCTCGGCTACTACGACGAGACCGAAGGCTCCCAGGAATACCCCATCCCGGCCATGGCCGCCCTGTACCCCAAGGCCGGCAATTTCCTGGCCCTGGTCGGCCGGCCCGAGGACCAGGCCTGGATCACCCACTGGAACACTGCCATGGGCCAATCCATGTCCCTGCCCCTCGAAACCCTGGCCGCGCCCCGCGAGGTGGAGGGGGTCGACTTCTCCGACCATCAAAACTACTGGGATGCCGGATTCACGGCCATGATGCTCACGGATACCGCCCACCTGCGCAATCCCCACTACCACAAGATGACCGACACGGCGGATACCCTGAACTACGATCACATGGCGGATATCGTTTCCGGAGTCCTGGCCGCCATTCGCGCCCTGGACAAAAAGTGACCGGGCGGTTTCAATTCCCAGCTAAGTAGGTCACAAGCCTGGCCCACCCCACGTAACAAGCACCATGAAGCGACTCGCACTTGCCCTCTACATCATCCCCGTTATCGGCCTGTATCTGCGACTGACGGGCTGCTGAGGCGATCTCCAATCCACGCTCGGTACGGGCATGCTCCTGGCTGGAATCCCGGTCTATGTTTGGAATCAGAACCTCAATGGCCAATTGGCGCGGACGCAAGTGCCCGCATCCGATGGGGACCCTGAGAGCGGTGAGGACGGTTCGGAGTAAGAGAGTCCGAATTCCACTTGGGTAAGCTGGAAGCACATTCAGAATGAGAGCGTAGGGCCGGGATCCGCAAGGAGCCCGGCCCTGCTATATTGACCGGGTCCAAAGTCCCACAGACTCGCCCATGAAACTCTCCGCTCTCGCCGCCTTCGGCCTCGCTCTCCTCGCTCCATTCTCTACCGCTTGCGGGCAAACCCAGGAGCCCAGCAAGGTGGAACCCTCGATCGAAGTCGAACGAGCTTTCCCCAATCTCAAATTCAAGCGGCCCCTCTTCCTGACCCCCGCCGGCGATGGCAGCGGTCGCCTGTTCGTGATCGAAAAAATGGGCGTCATCCGAGTCTTCGAGGACAAGCAAGACGTTGGTACCTCCAAGGTCTTCCTGGATATCAACGAGCAAGTCAGCGTCAAGGGCAACGAAGAGGGCCTGCTCGGAATTGCCTTCCACCCCCAATACGCGGAGAACGGAAAATTCTACGTGCATTACTCATCCTCGGTCAAAACCAAGGTGGGCATCCTGTCCGAGTTTCAGGTCAGCAAGGACGACCCTGACAAAGCGGACCCGGCCTCCGCGCGCGTTTTGATCGAACAAAAGCAACCCTGGCGCAACCACAACGGCGGCATGATCGAATTCGGCCCGGACAACATGTTGTACTGGGCCCTGGGCGACGGCGGCGCTGGCGGGGACCCCAAGGGCAGCGGCCAGGACCTGACGTCGCTGCTCGGTACCATTCTGCGCATCGACGTGGATACGCGTACCGGCGACCTGGAGTACGGCATTCCGAAGGACAACCCCTTCGTCAATGAACCCGAAGGCGCACGCGGCGAAATCTTCGCCTTTGGCCTGCGCAATGTGTGGCGCTTTTCCTTCGACCGAAAAACCGGTGAGCTTTGGGCAGCAGATGTGGGGCAGGGCCGCTGGGAAGAGGTCGACCTCATCACCTCGGGCGGCAACTATGGTTGGAAGGTCCGGGAAGGATTCGAGGTCTTCACCGACAAAGCAGAAATCTCCTTCGGCAAGGCCATCGATCCCATCGCCGTGTATGGTCGCAAGGAAGGTATTTCGATCACCGGCGGGTACGTATACCGCGGCGAACGCTTCCCTTCACTCCAGGGTTCCTACATCTACGGCGACTACCAATCCGGAAATGTTTGGCGCATCACGAAGGACGATGCGGGCCAATACCACAATGCAATGGCACTCCAGGATGCTGGCATTCGCATCGCGTCCTTCGGGGAGGACTCCAAGGGTGAGCTCTACGTACTCGGCTACGACAGCGGCACGATCATGCGCGTCGTCCCCAAGAAGCCCTGATCAGCGGGGCCCAAACGGGCAGTGTCGACAACCCAAATTGCAGCAGCCGCGGCCATTCCAAATGGCCTCGGCCGTTTCGACCATGGCTCCGGAGATCGGATCCCGATAGCGCGATTGCCCAGCGGCCATGGCCGCATCGTGCCTGGCCATCACCTTTTCATAGAGGGGATGACGGGGATCGAAATTGTCCGGATGGGGCTTGCGCTGGGCGGGAGGAAGCGGATTCGCTCCGCCGGAACCTTGTGATTCGCCCACGAACCTAAGGCCTGCGAAATCGCAGGTAGTAGTTTTCTTCGAGGCCAGGCAAGGTCACTTCTTCCACGAAATGGAAGCCAGCTTCTTCGACCTCGGCACGCACCTGATCCTTTCCGGCGCGCACGTGACCTAGAATCCATTCACGTGATTCACCGGGGATGCGTTCGAAATCCACGATGATCAACTTGCCCCCGCTGGCCAGCGAGCTGTGCAAGGAAGCAAGCATGGCCTTGTGGTATTCGAAGTGGTGGTAGGTGTCGCAAACGTAAGCAGCGTCGATGGAGTTTTCGGGCAAATCCAAGGAGGCTTCGCTCGAAGCATGCACCGTCACGTTGGCCAGGTTTTCTTCCACCTTGCGCGCGCCCAGGTGCTCGATGAAGCGCGGTGAAATGTCGACGGCATAGACCTTGCCGTTTTCGCCCACGGCTTGGGAGAAGGGAACCAGGTACAAGCCGGTTCCCGCGCCCACGTCAGCAATGCGATCACCCTGTTTGAGATCCATGGCCTTCACGATGTCGCCGCGGCATGCGAAAACTTCCCGACTTTCCACCTCCCAGCGGGTCTCCCAGGCCTCCGGATCCAATTCGGTATCCAGAAAGTTGTCATTGATTCCTTCAGGCACGGCGGAGCGCTCCATTGGTTGGGGGGAGGCGCTAGGCACCGAAGAACAGGAAAACAGGCCGAGGCCAAGCAGGGCCGCGAGGCCGATGACACGATTGCACATGGCCACAGATTGATCGAGAACGCATCCGGGAACAACCCCTTTTTGGGCTTCGCAGACCCGGAAAAGTCGGGAGCCGCAGGACGATACAGAGCCGCTCAAGATCCACGCCCGTGGGACCCGGCTAGAACCCCTACGGCCCCATGCGTGTGAAACCGGACCGGCGCCCGTTGGATAGGCCAGCAGCGAAAATCCAATGGGTAGCGTATGGTCAGGTTCGATCTCAGCCCAACGCCCCATGAACTTCGTCCCTACCATTCTCCTAGGACTCTGCCTGATCGCCCCTCCGCGCGACATCACAGCCCCTGGATTCAAGAAAGTCACCCATCAAGTGGTCGTCGAAAACCCCAAGGAATTCGAGGATTGGTTGGTTGTTGCCGCCACGCACCTGGGACCTTCCCATGTGACCGTCGTGGAGCCCGGCGTCCCCTTCTCGTATTCCTCCAAGTACGGAACGGTGCTCTACGCCCTGCCGCAGGGAACTGCGGTTCCCTCGTCCCAAGACAACCGCAGGGTTCCGCGCTCGGAGTTTGAGGGATTTCTCTCGGCAAGCCCCCCGGTCACCCACCCCTCGGCTGTTTCCTCCATGTCTCCGGTCGATCGGGTCCTCACCACGATTCGCATCACCAACATTTCCAACGAAGGCATCGAACTCGAAGCCCTGCGCACCCAGGAGTTTGATTCCGATGGGGAGTCGGTAGGATGGCTCCGCATTTGGGCCATTCCCGGCGGCATTGTTCTCCTGGGCATAGCGGGCCTCGTCTTCCTTCGCCGTCGAAGGCGTCGTAGGAAAACCACGCAAGGATGATCTACCTTGGAACCCTCTTTGCCACCGTGATTGCCGAGCTGCTGGTGGCCGCTTTGCTTTTCAAAGGAAGGCCTCCCAAGGATTTGTGGACCGTGATCCTGTGCGTCAATCTGTGCACACACCCAGTGGCATCTTTTCTCCTCAATGGGCCGTGGCATGGTCTTGGATTCTGGCCCATCGAATGGCTAGTCTTGCTCGCCGAATTCGCCATGTATCTCTGGGTGACTCACCTGAAGACCAGCAGGGCCGCCTACCTGTCCTTGGCGACCAACGGCTGCACGGTTGCGCTTTCTTTCTTGCTACCTTGAACCACCTTGCGCATCGCCACCCGCCTTGCCATCAGGAGTCCGGATTCCAGTCCACTTCTTCCACGTGATTGGGCACGATCAAGAACGTGTAGGGACGTGTTTCCACCTGGAGTTGGGGCAAATCCTCATTCGGCTTCTTTTCACGTGTATGCAAGACCCAGCCCCTAGAACGCGACTCCAGGCCCACCACCGAAATGGAGTAGCCCGCGGTGGGCCGATCTCCGAGGAATACCGCCAACACATTCTCGTTTGAAAAACTGACAACCGGAAGTGGGGACTCGGGGTCCTGTAGTTCCATGTGACGCGCCCAAAGCTCGGACCATTCCTTGGCGTTCCGACAAAGGACCAGACCCGACTCCGCCACGCCGGTCTGCGTTCCCGACGCAAAAACCGTTGCCTGGATTTTTTGTCCCGACGAATCCAGGAATCCGGGTTCTCCCCGGCAACCGATCAGGATCGGAAACAATAGAAGCGCGAACCACACGCGGCAGGCTTGGATGGAGTTCATGATGCGAGGCTCCCC
>JARGOW010000260.1:0-1823 GCA_029212955.1 Planctomycetota bacterium
ACTTCCTTGGCGGCCTCGGAACTGCCCTGGGCCAGGTTGCGAACCTCCTCAGCCACCACAGCGAAGCCCTTGCCCGCTTCGCCGGCCCGGGCCGCTTCCACGGCCGCATTGAGCGCGAGAAGGTTGGTCTGGAAGGCGATGTCTTCGATGGCCTTGGCCACGCCCTGGACACCTTCGGTGGCCGTCAGGATACCGGTCATAGCCTCCTTCAAGCGGACCATGGACGCATCGCCGTTGAGTGCGAACTGGCGGGACTCTTGGGCCTCGCTCTGGGCTTCCATGGCGCGTTGGGAGTTCGCTTGGGTGTCATTGGAGAGCTCCAGAATCGCCGCGGCCAATTGATGCAGGGAATTGGCGTGGGCCGCATCCTCCGATTCATCCAGGAGAATGGCCTGGATCTGCTCGGCGGCGTTGCGCATCTGGTGGGAGATTTCTTCGCTCTGGCGGCTGCTTTCTTGGAAGCGCGCCATGGTCTCCTCATTTTGCTCCATGGCCACCTGCAATTCCTGGGAGGTTTCGAAGGACTCACAGAACTGGGCGGAGCTGTTGCGGATGAGAATGGTGCCCACCGCCACGGAGCATACGGCCAGGAAACTGTGAATAAGCAAGGGCACCAGGCTCTTGGCTCCCCAACTGAAAGCCATGATTTGGAATCCACCCACTTCGGCCCCGTACCATTGGCACCAGGTACCGATTCCGTGATGGGCCACAACCACCAGAGTGGCCGCATACAGGGGGGCTAGATCCCGGTAGCGCAGTAGGAACGTGATCAGAATGAAAACGTGGAAGTGGGCTTCGATCATGCCCAAGTTCTGGGTGATGAAGAGGCCAGAAAAGAGACCCAAGCAAACCCCCATGGTGGCCCGGGCCACCGGAGTACCGGAGTATTTCTTCGCAGCCAAGTAAGCCACTGCAGTGATCAAACCACCGCCGATAAATCCCAGGGCGTAGGTGCCAAATTGGAAGGCCGAGAGTGTGGTGGCCACCAGCCAGTGGCACATCATCAAGGTCATCATCAAACCGTCGGCGGCGACAAAGTCCTTGCGCAGTGCCTTTTGAGCGTCTTGGCCTAGCTTCGGGTCGTAGGCAGGGGATAGAAGTTTCATTGGTGGGTGGGGTGGCTAGGAGCGGAGGGGGGGCGCTTTCACGGCCGCAAGGGCTCGCGTTGTATTGAGGGTGTCCCCGGGGAAGGACTCGATCAGGCGCCATCGGTCGGCCGATCGGGCGAGCAAGTACACGTCGCCGCGGTGTTCCATGGCGTCCGTGGAGTCGGTGTCGCCGTAGTAACGCACCCCGAATTCATCCAGCAGGTTCTGGAGCTCGGCGGGCGAAGGTCGCAGGGCGATGACGTCCTCGGAAATGGCTCCCACATAACCGGCAACAACCTTTTCTTCGGTGGCGTTCATGTTGATGAACACGGCGGAAGCCACGGGGCCCGATTGATTGGCGCCATCGACCACGTCTTGCAGGCGCTGCAACTGGCCGGGGCAAATCGTGCCGCAACCGGCGAAGCCGAAGGTGACGAAAAGGTATGGGGTTTCCACCTGCGGCAGGGATGTGACATCCAGGTTCTTATGGGCCCGGACGGGCAGCCTGGGGATCAGAAAAATCAGGCCGATCACCGCAGCGATCAGCCACCAGGGGTTGGGACTCGCTTCCGTTTTGTCTTGGGTGGCATTCATGCTCGAACGGCCAACCGGTGGATTCTTCACCGGAGTGGTACGTAGGGCATGGATCGGGAAGGGAGATAGGCCAGCTGTGGAGCTATCTGGAGCATTCCCAGTGCCGGGGCATCGGGGCGCCCTAAATGCGATGTCCAAGGG
>JARGOW010000260.1:1833-5935 GCA_029212955.1 Planctomycetota bacterium
GGGGCCTTTGGGGCGATCTGACCCACAACACTCAGCCCGCTTGGAACGGTCGGACCCCGATCCGAGCCGACGCCTAGCGCATGAAAATGGGGAGCGTTGAGTGGGGAATCGTCAGGAACAAGCAGTTGACGGCCGTTGCGTAGCAAGGGCCGTATTGGCTTTTGACCACCACTCCCGACGCCCCGAATCGTTCGTCGGGCCAATGTCCGTCGGGTTCCTGGGTGCGCAGTAGCACGGCCCTTTGTGCGGCCGACCAGCGGGTGAAATGCTTGAGATCCTTGTGCTGATACAAGGCCTGGGCCAGGTAGAGCCGCTCGTAAAACGGAAAGGAGATAGACACGTCTTGTCCCCGTTCCAGTTTCAATTCCCGTGCGGTCAGGGATCGCCAGATGTAGTCGTAGCCCGCGTCGATCTCGGCACCATCGTAGGTGCCCGTGGCATGCAGGGTGGAAAGTGCGGCAGCGGTCAGTGCCACCGAAGTGCGCGGTCGAGAGGCGCTGTACATGAAACCGCCCGACTCATCCTGGAGGGTTTTCACGTAGGCGATGGCGCGGTGGATGGGGGCAGCGTCCACGAAAATTCCCGCGTCCTTGGCCCCGCGCAGGGCCCAGACCAGCGCCACGGTCACCGATCCTTCCTGCTGCACCGTGGGCTTGGGGTCGTAATACCATCCGCCGTCCACGCCCTGGGATGCGATGATGCGGTCGCAGGCCAAGCGCAGGGCTTCCTTGATCTGGGCCCCCTTGGCTGAGCGGGGCGAGATGGTGAAAGCCTGGGCCAGCGCCAGGGTCGCCAACCCGTGCCCGTGGGTTTGCGAACGTTGGTCGGTGGTGTTCGAGAAATACCCGACGGCCGGTCCGTCCTTGACCTGGCTGGCGAGTAGGTAGTCGATGGCTGCGGTCAATTCCGTGTGGTAAGGCCCGCGCGTCAAGCTTGATCCGCCCCCGATCCAAGCCAATGCGGCCAGGGATGTGACGCCGATGGGGGCGTGGTTGTCGCCGCTGGTGGAGGGCAAGGCTCCGGTGGAGAGACGTGCTTGCTCCTTGGCGAGGAAGGCCAATCCCCGGTCGAGTGAAGCCATGATGGGGGCTTCGGATCCGGGCTTGACCTGCAATCCAGCCAGGGGATTGTCTTTTGTGGCCGGCGCGTTGGAGCCTTGGCTCTGGTCCTTGGCATCATCCAGGCGCGCCGGGACCCCTGCGGCGAGCGCAAGGATTCCGGTTAGCACCAGAGAAGAGGCCCAAGGACCCATGACTAGCGGTTGCCTTCCTTATTGAGGCGGCGGTAGTAGTTGTCGATCCAGTCGCGATAGCGCGCAGGCATGTCGGTTCCCCCTTCCGAGCGGAAGATGTCGCGCATGTGCAAGGGCAGGTTGCCCCAGGTGCCGGAACCGGGCAGGACGGATTGTCCTTGGCCAGTTTCGCCGTTGGGGGCCTTGGCGGAACCCTGCTGGGGGCCTTCCTTGCTGTTTTGGTTTCCTTTGGGATCGCCCGAATCACCCTGCTGCTTTTCTTCGCCGGGCTTTTGGCCATCCTTCTGTTTGGGATCTTCCTGGCCTTGCATTTGCTTCTGACCGGACGAGTCCTGCTTCTGGCTTTGTTCCTTCCCTTTCGATTGCGAGGGGTCGCTAGATTCGGAAGGCGAACCGCCTTCCTTGCCAATTTGTCACAACCCGGAGCTGCCGCTAGAGCCGTCGGAATTCTCCGAGGCGATGCGCAGGATCTCATCGATGCCTTCCAGCACGTTTTGCCCTACGCCCTGGGAGGCGTAAAGCACTTCGGCCAGGGCGTCAGTGGGGGCGCCCTGGGGGCGACCCTTGGCCTTTTGCAGCAGGGAATCGAAATCCGAATCCCCGGCCTTGGCCAGGCGGGAGGTGTCACCTTTGCTGGCATCGAGCAGCAGCACGTTCATGCCCTGCAAGCTTTGCTCCACTTTCTGGAATGCTTCCTCGAGTTGCTTGCGCGGATCCTCGGTGGCACCGGGAAGGGCCTCGGGAGGGAGCCACACCTCGGGTTCCTTGTCCTGTCCGATTCCGATGCCGACGGCCATTAGCAGTCCGCCCAAGAGGGTCGATGATCGTTTCATATGATTCACTTTCATGGTTGTAGGCTCCTTGTATCGTAACGGAATATCCGTCATTGGCTGCTTTCACCCGGTCCCGGCATGCCCAAACGCTCCCGGAACCCCTTGAAGAGCTCCACGATCCGTTGGTGTTGGTAGGCGAGGCGCACCAGGTCCTCAAGAACGAGGGGATCCTGTTCCCGATTCGAGTCGCGCAATTCGGGGTGCAGCTCGAGCATTTGGCGGATGCGATCCAGCACTTCCTCCTCCATGCGCTTGAGCAATCGCAGTTCGGCCACGTCGGGTACCAGCGGTTCCTGCTGGGGGCCTTGGTCGCCTTCCTGGTCGCCGCCTTGCTGGCCATCCTGCTTTTCCTGCTCGGCTTCTTCCTGGCGACGCTCGATCTCGTCTTTCAAGGAGTCTTGAAGCCAGGTCAATCCCTGTTCCACATCGGCTTGTCGGGCCTGCAAGGTTCCGCCCGATTGGAAGCCGCCCCCCTGGCCCATGTCCCGTGCGATGCGGGTCAGGTCCTCGGCGGCGCCGTTCATGACCTCATAGAAAACCAACACGCCTTCGGTTTGCAGCCCTTCGGCGATGCGGGTGGCGTGGGTGGCTAGGGCTTCTTCGCTGCGGGCGATGCTGCGAAGACCGAGGCGCACCGGGCGGCTGGGAGCGCCTTCGCCCCGCTTGTCATCGAGTACGATCGTGGCTTCCATGGCCTCGCGGTGTCCACTGAGAAGCTGTTCCAGTTCTTCGGCGATCTTGAACAGCAGTTCCTCCTGGCGCAGACGCTTGTACTGTTCCTCTTCCTCGGCCAGATCGTCCAAGGCTTCCTGGATCTTCTTTTCGGTGTCTTCCTGCTTTTCTTGGGCCTTGTCGAGCTCTCCGGAGCTTCCGTCTTGGCTGGCTTCCTCCAGGGATTCGGCGGCCTGACTTGCACTCTCGGCGGCGGACTTCAAGGCTTGTTCGCTGTCCTGGGAGTCGCGCTCGGCGGCCATGCGCGCCAGGTCGAGCAGTTTTTCCTCGACCTCCTTCTGGGCTTGAGCGAGCTCCTGGGCTTTTTGCTTTTGCTCTTCGGTCTGGGGTGTGCCGCCCTGTTGGGCTTGCTCGGCCGCTTCCTGCAGGGCGTCTAGGGCCTTGCGCAGTTCCTTGGCTGCCTGCCGGGATTGATTGCCTTGCTCGAGGGCCTGGGCGGCCTTCTGCATGGCTTCCTTGGCCTCTTGCATGGCTTGCTCCATGGCCGACTGGGCTTGTTCGGGCATGCCTGCTTGCCCGGCCTGTTCTTGGGCCTGCTCCAGGGCTTGGGCTAGGCTCGCCTGTTGCTGGGCTTGCTGTTGCCCCTTGGATTGTGCGTCTTGGGCCTGGGCTTTTTGCATCGCGCTGGCCAAGGATTCGGACGCTTTCTCCATGGCGCTCAGGGCCTCCTGCGCGGCGGCTGCGGCTGAGGGTGCTTGTTCGTTGCGCACGTCTTCCGCGGCTTGCTTGAGCGCTTCGCTCGCTTGCTTGAGATCTTCGGCTGCTTGCTGGCCCTTCTGCTCATCGGCCTGGGCGGCGCTTTTCAACGCATTTTCCAATTGCTGCGCAAGGCGCTCCATGGCGTTGGCCTGTTCGGCCTGGGAGGAGCGCAGGGCCTGCTGCAAAATGGATTCGGCCTGCTGGGCCTGGTCCAAGGCGCGCAGGGCTTGCTCGGTGGCCTGGGCGGTTTCAGGAGAGGCCTGATTCCCCGCGGCCTTGTGGGCTTCACTGGCTTGCTCCAGCGCTTCTTGCACGCGTTCCGCAGCGGCGGCCTGCGTGGTGTCGCTGTCGCTGGATTGTTTGAGTTTGTCCTGGGCCGCATCCCTGGAGGCTTGGGCTGCTTGGGCCATTTTCTCGGCGTCGGATTCGAGCTGATCGGCGGCCTTTTGCATGGCGGCTGCAGCCTGATCGGAGGCTTCGGAACCGGGCTCGGCTCCGGATTCCTGGGCGGCCTGCATTTCTTGTGCGGCTTGCTTTAGGGCCTGTGCTGCTTGCTTGGCGTCCTCCGAGGAAGTGGCCTGGGCCC
>JARGOW010000261.1 GCA_029212955.1 Planctomycetota bacterium
GGCTCATTCGAAAAGGTCAGGCAAGCGACCCCTGGAAGAGATCGGTCAAAAAAGCGGGGACATAGACCCGCAGCGACACCGATACACGATACCGACCCAGCTACCCCGCCGCCACGATTTCAAACCGAGCGAACGACCCCCCCCGCCAATCGCACGAACACCCCTGACCCAGCAAGAACCATTCGGCCCACCATTGAAAGCGTATCGAGCCAGCCTGGCGAGAGTCAGAGGAGCCCGGGATGGGGCGGCCGGGGCAGACGTCCGATCCGACTCGGGGGAAGAGGAGCTTGGTGTGGGCGGCTTGTTTGAGCATTTGCTCCATGGAGTGCTGGATTTCACCGGGAAGCCGATGATCCAGCAGGTGGCGGGCTGGATGTTGCGCTTGACCAGTTCGCCGATGGGTCGCAGTCCGAAAGCCCGCACGAGCCCAATGCCTAGACGATGATTTGCTGCGCCACTTCGCCGTGCACGTCCGTGAGTCGGAAATCTCGGCCCGCGTAGTTGTAGGTGAGGCGTTCGTGGTCCAGACCCATGAGGTGCAGGATCGTGGCGTGCCAGTCGTGGATGGACAATCGGCCTGCCACGGCTTCGATGCCGAGCTCATCGGTAGAGCCGTAGGAAAGCCCGCCCTTCACGCCGCCACCTGCCATCCAGGTGGTGAAGCCGCGGTTGTTGTGGTCACGGCCGTCGCTACCCTGGGCGTAGGGGGTGCGCCCGAACTCACCACCCCAAATGACGAGCGTATCGTCCAGCATGCGCTTGCGTTTGAGGTCCGCGAGCAGGGCAGCGATGGGTTGATCGATTCCGCGGCAGGAATTGCTTAGGGACTCGCGCATGTTGCGGTGGTGGTCCCAGCCGCCCTGGCCCACTTCGATGAACCGGACCCCGGCCTGGGCCAGGTGCAATGCGGTCAAGCATTGGCGACCGAAACCATCGGTGGCGTCGGTTCCGATTCCATAGCGCTCCAGGGTGCTGGACTTGACGGAGGAAAGGTCCATCAGGTCGGGCAGTTCGGCCTGCATGCGGAACGCGAGCTCGTAGGATTCCGTCACGGCTGCGATTTCGTCGCTGCCCTTCTCCCGGCGCGCGTATTCCTTGTTCAGCTTCTGGACCAGGTCCAGTTGCTTGCGCTGCAGTTTGTTGTTTTGGCGCGGGTTCTTGATGTCCTCGACCGGTTCCTGGGCCCGGCGGTTGTTCCCCCCGCCTCGCACTCCAATTTTCAGTCCCTGGTAGGTGGCCGGCAGGAAAGCGCTGCCATGCAATTGGGCGCGGCCGCCCTGGGGGTTGATTGTGACAAACCCGGGCAGGTTCCGGTTCTCAGTCCCCAGGCCGTACAAGCTCCAGGCCCCCAGGGAGGGGCGCACGAATTGGATGCTCCCGGTGTGCTGGAGGGTTTGGGCCTGCGCATGGGCGGGCAGCTCCGTGTGCATTCCGCGCAGGAGGCACAGATCGTCGGCGTGCTTGGCCAGGTGGGGGAACAGCTCGCTGATCCACAACCCGCTTTGTCCGTGTTGTTTGAATTGGAAGGGACTCCCGAGCAGCTTGGCTCCCTGTCGGTATCCGGAGAGGGTCTTGCCGTGGTTGGTGGCGAGTTCGGGTTTGTAGTCGAACGTGTCCACGTGGCTCGGGGCCCCCGACATGCACAGGAAAATGACTCGCTTGGCCCGGGCGGGAATCATGGGGGCCTTGGCCGCTAGCATGTCCTCGGCAAAGAGGGGGGCTGCGACCGAGGTCCCGTTCAGGGCCAGCAAGCCGAGGCCGCCGGTGAGGGCGCGCATCACATCCCGGCGGGAGATGGCCTGGGCAGCCAAGTTGTCGTTGTGGTTTTTCATGGTGCTCGCCGGGTTAGTTGAGGATGCGGAATTCCGCGCCTTGGAAGAGGGTTTGTGCCAGGGAGGACCAGGCGGCTCGCCTGGGGTCGGTGAGGGGGGCGGCGGCTTGATCGTTCCTTGCCCGGGCCCGTGCGCGCTGTCTGGCCCTCTGCCGGTCGTTGCCCTGCTTGGCTTCCTCCTTGGATTGCTTCTCCATGGACTTCTCCGCTTCACTGGAATAGCTACGTAGGAAGGCCTTGACCGCGCTCCTTTCGGAGCCCGTGGGAGCCCTCCCGTAGGCGAGCTCAAACGCGGCTTGGATGCGCGCCGAGTCCTTGCCTTCCATGGCCAACAGGCGGTCGGCGAAGGCGTCCGCAAGGCGCAGTACCTCCGTATCATTCATCAGGAACAGGGCCTGGGTGGCCACGGTGGTTTCGTCCCGATCCCCGGTGACGAATTCACTGTCCGGGGCATCGAAAGCGCCCAGGGTTTCCATGGTGAAGCCACGGGGATTGGGCAGGTACACCGATCGCACGGATTCTTCGCGCAGCAAGAGCCCAGCGACCTGTTCGTTGCGCAGGCTCCCCTCGAAGGTTCCGGTGGCCGATCCCACCGGGGCGTGGGAGGATAGCTTGCCGGAGATGGCGAGCATGGCGTCTCTCAGGGCCTCGGACTCCAAGCGCTTCTTTGGCATACGCCATAGAAGCTGCACGTCCGGATCGATCGAATGGGCGCGCTTGTCGGTGCGGGAGGAAAGCCGGTAGGCGCGGGAGAGGGTGATCTCCCGGATGAGCGCTTTTGTGGACCAGCCCTTGGCCACGAGCTCCGTGGCGAGCCAGTCGAGGAGCTCGGGGTGGGTGGGACGCTGGCCGGCGGCGCCAAAGTTGTCGGGAGTGGTTACGATGCCCGCACCAAAGAGGTGCAGCCAAACCCGGTTGGCCCAGACCCGGGCGGTCAACGGGTTGTCGGCGCTGCCGACCCAATCGGCCAGCTCGGCGCGGCCGCTGCCGGTTCCGATGGCGGGCAAGTGCTCGGGACGCAGGACCTGGGGCATGTTTCGCCGCACCACTTCACCGGGTTGATCTAGTTCCCCGCGTTTGAGGATGGCGATGTCACGGGGCTCCCCTTCGGAGGCTCCCATGGCCAGACGGTTGGAGGGCAGGGCCTTGCCCTGGGAGTCGAAGCGCGATTGAAGGTCCTTGCGCACGGCTTCCCGTTGGTTGCTGCGGCGCGCGAGCTGGGCGGCGCGGCGTTCCTGTTCGCGCTTGTCCTCCTCACTGATTTCCATTTCGTCCATGGCTGGCGCTTGATTCCCGCCCTGGTCCTGGCGGCGTGAGCCCCGCTCCAGGAGTCGCAGGAGGGCGGAGCCCATGTCTGGTCCGTTGGGCAGAGCTGTGCCCTCGGGAATTGGAATCAGATCCGAGGCCTGGTTGTTGCCCGGAGCTCGAATGGTGCCGAAGTGGGTGGTGGTGCTGTAGAAGATGCCAGCCAGGGAGTAGTAGTCCGCCGTGGGGATGGGGTCGAACTTGTGATCGTGGCAGCGTGCACAGGAAACGGTCAATGCGAGCATGCCCTGGGACATGGCGTCGATTTGCTCGTCGACCATGTCGAGTTCGAACTCGGTCCGGTTGCGATTTGCGTGGCCCTTGGGACCGATCGCCAGGTAGCCGGTGGCGATTTGATTCCAGGCTTTTTCGGTGCCATCGGAAACCGGGGCCAAGTCCCCGGCCAACTGCAGCTTGAGGAAGCGGTTGTAGGGCATGTCCTGGGCGAAGGCCCGCAAGACCCAGTCGCGATAGCGCCAGGCATGGGGGTACACCACGTTCTGCTCCTTGCCGCTCGATTCCGCATAACGCGCCACGTCCAGCCAATGGCGGCCCCAGCGCTCCGCGTACCCAGGGGATGCGAGCAGGCGGTCCACCACCTTTGCATCCCGGTCTTCGGAGCGGTCCTTCAAGAAGGCGTTCACTTCTTCGGGGGTGGGCGGCAAACCCGTCAAGTCGAAGGTCGCCCGGCGCAGCCAGGTGCGATCGTCTGCGTCGCCCATGGGCGCCAGGTCGGCCTCCTCCATGCGAGCCAGTAGGAATTGGTCGATGGGGGACCGGCTCCAATCCTGATCCTGGGTGGTCGGAGGGGTGGGGCGCACGGGGACCTGGAAGGACCAAAACTCCCGGCCTTCTTGGATATCGATGTGCCGGTTCAGATCTTCCTGTTCCTTCTCCTCACCAAAGGACCCCGGGGCCACTTCCACGGAGCCCATGTCTTTTTCCGGAGCCCACGGCGCTCCCATTCGAACCCACTGTTCCAGGTCCGCGATTTCCTGGTCGGACAGTTTCTCCTTGGGCGGCATGGCCATGTCCGGATCGGCATAGCGAATGGCTTCTATGAAAGTGGAAGCCTCGGTGTCCCCCGGAACCATGACCGGACCGTAGTCACCGCCTTGCAGGAAACCCTCCAGGGAATCCAGCTTGAGGCCACCCTTCAGTCGCTTGGCACCGTTGGAGTGGCAGCGATAACAACTGTTGGCAAGAACCGGCCGCACCTTCTTTTCGAAGAACTCCAACTGTTTCGCGTCGGGCATTTCGCCGCCTGCGGTCATGGGCTGGGCGGGTTTCGCTTCGGGCTCGGCAGGTTCCTTGGCCTTGCCACCCCGGGCGCTAACAAACTCACTCTTGGTCAGGAAGCCATCCCCGTCCGCATCCAACCGACGGAAAGCTCGCTTGCCCCGTGTGAATTCAGCCTCCGAAATCTTGCCGTCCAGGTTCTTGTCGAATCGTCGCTTGAAGCGCTCAAACTGCCTCTCCGCATCCGGCCCATCCTGGACGGTCGCAGGTTCAAAAGCGGACGGCTCCAAGGCGCTCGCAAGGGACAAACCCAGGGTTCCTGCCATTCCCATGGCAACAGCGGTAGCGTGTAGTTTCTTCAAGACTTCCTATTCATCGGCCCAATTCAGGTTCAGCTCACCCAGGAACCTCTCGCCCACGTGCAAGTTCCGCAGTAGTTCCAGGGACGGGGCCCTAGGCTTCCCCATCCCCATATCGCCCTCTCTAGCGGCCCCTAGCCGCCCAAAAAACGACCCCCTGCGCAGAATCGAGAACCGCGCCCCTTACCGCCGTTTCGGAACCAGATACCCATCCGCCTCATCCTCAAGGGAAAGCGGCCGCGGCGCTCCGGTGAAGAACGTGAGAGTCTCGCCCTCAATCCTGTAAATCCCCAACGGGACCCCGTCGACGCCCACATCCTTCGAAACCGCCAGGTCGAGTTCCATGGGCGCCTTCGCCGAGTCCACCCGGCAAACGCGGATCAAAGATCCTCCCCACATTTTCACCCTCAACCGCCTCCACCCTCCAGCGATACAGCCCCGGAGAGAAAGTCCAAATCCACGACCGGGGAACAACCACTCCATCGCGGTCCAGGCTGTGCCCATCCCCATGGATGTTGGATCCCTAGAGCCTAGGAACCACGGTCTAACTTCCGAGTAGCGGATCCGACACCTCGTTGACCGGATTGCCTACGGTGGCCTTGCAGGAACAAAGGCCCAAGATGGCTATCAGCACAGCGAATCCGAACCTGCCAAACGTCTCAACGCGCCCGCGTCCGAAGTATATCTACAGCCTTGCACCAAATGGGCGACTCTGCCGAGCGACCGGGGATTCCAAAGGGACCGACTTGGAGCTAGCGCAGGAAGGAATATTGAACCGTGAGTTGAGCATTGGATCCATTGCAGGGCGACATCCGAAAAGCAGCGCAAAAACCTGTTGCATACCGGATCAGGTGGGACGGTGCTCAAGTGCATGCCAAGGCGGCTCGCTGCCTTCAGTTGGATCCCAACTAGCCGGTATGGTCAGGAACCCATGTCTGCTGCCACTGGTGAGCGGGGCATAACGCCCGTTGGAAGAGCATTTGTTCCGGGGGGGCCGATGGTTCCTTTGGCTACAGCTCTTCAAGTGTCACGGCATAACCCCAAAGTGGGTTTCGAACGTGGGGGCGGACTTTTAGGAGTGCGTTTGGTTCAGACCACTCGATTAGAATTGGTTTCCTCAGTTCGCCCGCCGATGCGGGGCACCAATGTTCTATGAACTGAAACATCTTCT
>JARGOW010000262.1 GCA_029212955.1 Planctomycetota bacterium
TGGCGTGGATGATGGCCTTTTCCTTTGGGCCGAGCTGGTTGGGTTGGGGGGGAGTGATTTGGACGCCGGTTGGATTTGGGTGAATATCCGCGGTGGGGTGCGGAAGGTGGGCCCTGGAAATCCTCTCGGCCTTTTCCTCGACGCGAGTGAGAACTTGAGATTCCAACTCCACGTCGACGTCATGATGGAGATGGGGCACTTCGATTTCCTCCCCCCCCGCGCGGATTGGAAGGAACCACCATAGCGCGGCAATGGCCAGGGGGGCTATCAACACGAAATCTCGGATACGCATGTGGAGCAGGTAAGTTTCTCCGGTGCTTGGCACCGAAATGGCTGAATCACGAGTTGAGGGAGGCGCTCCATCCAGGCGGGGAGAGCCACCATGGAACCCTACGCCCCTTGTGCGAGAGGGTAACCATTTTCGCCCATTGCGGATGGCGATCTGCAGGAATGGACTCCCTAAGCCTGGCCTTCGCGCGCGATCTTCACATGTGTGGCCGTCAGTGGAACGCTCCCCTATAGTGTGGTCAGGAGATGGAAACCGAAATGCACACGTACCGAAATCTACTCGCCCCAATCGTTCTGGGTTTGGCCAGTTGCCTTGCCCCCGCCGATGCACCCACGGATTCGGAAATGGTGCTGCTGTTCGACGGGGAAACCTTGGATGGTTGGCACAAGGTTGGCGGGACCGGGGAGTACAAGGTGGAGGATGGTTGCATCCTTGGTTTCGGGGAAAACGTCAAGGGCAATACATTCCTGCGCACCGATGCGGTCTACGGGGATTTCGAAATGACCTACGAGTTTCGTTTCGATCATCGCGCAGGGAATTCTGGTTTGATGTTCCGAGCGGATCAGAAGCCTTCCGAGGATGGCAACGGACGGGTGTTTGGATATCAATGTGAGGGGGACAATGGTCACAAGCGTTCCTGGACCGCAGGTCTGTACGACGAGGCGCGGCGCGGTTGGCTCTTCCCGAGTCAAGGGTCCGATGCGGGTGCGCCCCTGCGTGCAGAGTTCACGTCCCAGGGCCAACGCCTCTTTCGCTGGGACGATTGGAATACGATCGTGATTCGGTGCGAGGGCAATCGCATTCAAACCTGGCTCAACGGGGAACGGCGCGTGGACTTTGTGGACGAAGATTCCGAGCACGATACCCGCGAGGGATTTTTTGGCTTGCAGGTACACGGGGGCAAGTCGTGCGCGGTGCGTTGGCGCGGTCTGTCCTTAAGGAAGCTCTAGTATGAAAGTTCACGCCATGGCTTGGGTTTCTGTTTGGCTGCTCGGTTTGGCTGGCATTTCCGTGGCCCAGCAAGGAGATCGGGAAGGCCACAACATGGTGGACCCGATTCCCCTCGATAGCATTCCCGCGTCCCCGTACTTGGGTTTGGAGGATGCGCTTCAAAGTTTTGTACTCGCCGACGGCTACGTGATCGAGCCCGTGGCCGCGGGCGAAGATGTGGACCTGGTCGTGGCCCTGGCCTTCGATGCCGACGGTCGTGCGTGGACTTGCGAAATGCGCAGTTACATGCCCGATTTGGACGGCAAGGGCGAGGAAACGCCGAATGGACGCATTCGTGTCTTGGAGGACACCGACGGGGATGGCCGCCTGGACCGGGCCACCACTTTCCTAGCGGGTTTGGTGCTTCCCCGTGCCGTGGCGGTGATGGGGGATGGCTGCTTGTACACGAATGGGGACGCGCTCTGGTTCATGCAACGCAAGGGCCTTCAACCCGTGGGCCAACCCATCCTGGTGGACGCGGAGTACGCCAAGGGAGGCAATGTGGAGCACAAGGCCAACGGGCTGCTGTACGGCCATGACAATTGGTACTACAACGCCAAATCGGACAAGCGCTATCGCCGAATCGACGGCGTTTGGGTGCGTGAAAAAACCGATTACCGGGGCCAGTGGGGCATTTCGAAGGATGATTGGGGCCGGCTCTACCACAACAACAACAGCACGCTCGTGGTGGGGGATTGGTTCGGACCCCAGTTTTTTCGAACCGATCAACAACACCCGGCTCCCGCCAAAATGGCGAGGAGCTTGGGGTCCAATCGGGTCTATCCGATCCGCATCACACCGGGCGTCAACCGGGCTTACATGGCTGGGATCCTGGGGGAGGACGGACGGTTGGTGAACACTACCGCCGCCTGCGGATTGCACATTTACCGCGGCGACAACTTCCCGAAAGAGCATCGTGGGATGGCCTTTGTTTGTGAGCCTTCCGGGGAATTGATCAAGGCGGTTGGCTTACAGCGCGACGCGTGGAACCGACCCAGTGGAAACCACCCCTTTGGTGAACAAGAGTTTTTGGCCAGCACGGATGAGTGGTTTTTGCCGTGCAATCTGTACACGGGGCCCGATGGAACGCTTTGGTTGGTGGACATGTACTTTGGCCTGCTCCAGCACAAAACCTATATGACCACGTACCTGCGCAAACAGTACGAACATCGCGGGTTGGACAAGCCCGAGCCGAGCACGGGCCGCATTTATCGCGTGCGGTACAAAGCGAATGAAGCCAAACCCGGTCCGAAATTGGGTGGTCTGTCGGCCGAGCAACTGGTCCCCTACTTGGCTCACGCCAACGGCCTCATTCGTGATACGGCCCAGCGCAGGATCGTCGAACAGGGCGATCTGAGTTCGGTTGAAGCGCTGAATGCCCTGGTGGCTGATTCGGGCAATCCCTTTGGCCAAGTCCACGCGCTTTGGACTCTGCAGGGTCTAGGCATGGTTGAGGCTACCACGACGATCCGGGCCCTAGCTGACGAAAATCCGTCGGTGGTGAATGCCGTATTGGACATTGTCGCGGAATCCAGGAGGCTTGATTCCGAATCGTTGGCGGCGCTCAACAAGTTGCCGTGGAAAGCTGGTTATGGGCACGGCTTGGTGCGAGCGCTCGCTGCGAGGGGTCAGGCTCAATCAGCCTATTCCATGGTGAACGCTCACCTGGACGTCCCGCTCATCCGGGAGGCCTTCGTCAGTGGTTTGGGCTCGAAATCGGTGCAATTCCATCTTGAACGGGGTCCCTTTGAGGACGCGAAGCTCACCGCCCTTTTGGAAAAGATGGCACCGGTGCTCGAAGCCCCGGGCGATGGCGCGGCTCCACTAAGCGGCGAGGCCAAGAATGCCTATGGGCGCGGAAGGGTGATGTACGAGACCAAGGCTGCGTGCTCAAGCTGCCACGGACCCACCGGAGATGGCTTGCCCAACCTGGGACCTCCCCTACGGAACTCGGAATGGGTGACCGGAGACGTGACGCGGCTTACCAAAATTCTGCTGCACGGCATGACCGGGCCGGTCACGGTGGCTGGAACCAAGTACACCCCACTCTTGCCCATGCCCGGGATTGGCGCGAATCGGGCCATCGGGGATCAGGACGTGGCAGATTTGATCACTTACATACGCAACAGCTGGGGCAATCACGCTGATGTCGGCGAGGCCGACGAAGTGGAGAAAGTTCGGGCAGCGACCACGGACCGCCGAACCCCCTACAAAGAAAGCGACTTGCGCTAGTTGTCAAACGAGAGGGTGACGCGAATCGGCCGATGATCGGAAGCCATCCTTTCATCGAGCACTAAGGTTTTACCCGCGTGATTTTCGAACCCACGCACCATGAAATAGTCGATGGTTTTGGTGGGGGCATCCGAGGGGAAGGTGTGTTCCCTGAAGTTGCCAAGGTTGTTCCACCCGGAACACAGGAACAGATCCGTGGACGTGTCCCCCGGTAGTGCGTTGAAATCGCCCGCCAGCACGATGGGGTGGGTATCATCCCGCAGCGCACCCAATAGCGAGTTTACCTGGCGTTGGCGGATGCCATCATCGGTCCAGTCGTTGTGGATACATACAAAAGACATGGTGGATGGTAGACCATCGACTTGGACCTCAACTTCCAACGCGACCCGGGGCTCTGCGCCGTCGGGCAGGCGGTGGCTTGTCACTTCAACCACAGGCAAGCGCGATAGGACCGCCAAACCATACTCGCCCCCCTGGTAGTCCATGAACTTGGCGAAATAGGCCTGCATGCCGCATGCATCGCCCAATTCCTGGGCGATGTCCCGGTTGCCCGATCGAATGCAATTGCGATCGATTTCCTGCAAGGCCACCAGATCAGGTTTCTCTCGCCGAATGACCTCCGCGATGCGATCCAGGTCGAGAACGCCATCCATACCCACCCCATGCCGAATGTTGTACGACATCAATTCCAAGGGCTTTGGCGTGGAACGATTTCCTGGGGAGACCCCATGGCACGAGAATCCAAGGAGGCCAAAGAGGGGGCAAACCAGGACGAGCAAGGGGTGTTTGGGCATGGTTGGTTTTCGGTTGCGTGGGGTGCGGGATCGGCAGGACGGAGGTGTCACTTCTTAGAGATGCATTTCGTTGCCGGGGAAGCGAGCGGAGACCGTTCGCAAGGTCATTGCGCGGGAACGATCACGCAACGGAATCCCGTGTGGTTGGTCGCGCTATCCGAGGTCATTTTGGAGCGGGCGCTGGGCCGATAACGGGTACAGAATCGATCGCTGCACAGGAACGACCCCCCACGCAAGCTGCGCTGTCCATATTCCTCTCCCGGTTCGGGTGGGTTGAAAGGGTCGACATTGAGTCCGGCGGGCAATCCTCGATCCGCCTCGTATGCGTCCGCGCACCACTCCCATACGTTTCCGGCCATGTCGTGCAAACCAAAGCCATTGGGCGGGAAACTGCCCACGGGTGCGGATGCCAGGTAGCCATCCACTTGGCTGTTTTCCCGGGGGAAAGCGCCTTGCCACATGTTGAGCGGGGGCGAATCGGAATCCGGTGGAGAGTCACCCCAGACGTATCTAGCCCCCTGCAGGCCGCCGCGGGCGGCAAACTCCCATTGGGCTTCCGTGGGAAGCGCCTTGCCAGCCCAGCGTGCATAGGCCATGGCATCAACCCAGGTGACTTGGACCACAGGATGGTCTTTCATACCCTTGATGGAACTCCCAGGCCCGGTGGGGTGTCGCCAATCCGCACCGTAGGTGTACCGCCAACCTGTCGGGGTATCCGGGTCTCCATTGGGAAGGACAAAAACAGAGGAACCGGGGGCAAGGGATTCGGTGGGAGGCGGTGGTGAGCCCTCGGGTAGATTGGCCATGACAGCTTCTAGAGCCGTGGCTTTCTCGGAGGTGGTCACATAGCCGGTGGCTCGTACGAACTTTTCGAATTGAGCGTTCGTGACCTCGTGGGGATCCATCCAAAAGCCTTGCACTCGAACGCTCCGGGCCGGTTGTTCTTCGGGGAGGGCCCAGGATGCGTTGCAGCCCATGATGTACTGCCCGCCTTCAATCCAAACCATGCCCTTTCCATTCACCGGAGGGATTCGCTGACCGTCCCTGGGAGTAGATGCACAGGATGCCAGGCAGGCTAGCGTCAGGACGACGAGCAGGTGTTGGAATGGGGGGGCAATGTTCATGGTTGAGTTCCGTTTCAATGCTTGCCCTGGGCCACGGCCGCAGGTCCCAGGATCGTTTTTCCAGTCTTGATGCGAATGGGCAACTGGGCCCCACGTTCGTCGAGCCAGTCCTGCATTTGCAGGGCCATTTCCATGACCTTACCCGGAAGTTCCTGGGCCAAATCCGTCCGTTCCCCCAGATCGTTGGCCAGATCATAGAGTTCGAAATCCCTTTGGCCGTGGAACCAAATCAACTTCCAGTCGCCGCGCCGAATGGCGGTGTAAGGTTCGATTCCAGGCCCGGATGCACCCCATTGGTGGGGTTGATGCCAGCCCAGGGTGCGGGGTTTGGGCGCGGGCTCGGTTCCATTCAAGAGTGGAGCCATGTTGCGCCCATCGCGGGCTGGACTGCCGTTCGTGGGAAGCGCACCCGCCGCCCCGAGCAGGGTCTCAAAAAAGTCCGGGCTGATGATCGGGGCGTCAACTCGCGTGCCT
>JARGOW010000263.1 GCA_029212955.1 Planctomycetota bacterium
CTTGAGCAGGTCCAGGTCGGGCAGCAGACTGGTCACTTGCACGGTGACCATTTCACCTGGGGCCAGGCGTTTGGGTGCGTGCACGGCCAGGGGCAAAACGTGGTCTCGGTGGCTGGTTTTTACGCGTGCCAGGCCCTTGGCGCGGTGGGGCAGCCAGCTGGTTTGCTTGGAGTCGATGCCGCGGATCAAGCTGGCGGAAACGAAGGCTCCGCCGCGCAGGGACCCGGGCAATTCCAAGGACAGCTCGGCGCCAGGAGCTTGAAACTCGATGACTTGGGACAGCAGGATCTGGTCGGTCTCCAGGGTGACCAAGAGCCGGCCGTCGAATTCTCCGCGCACGCTGAGCTTTGCCACGTCGCCGGGAAGGTAGCGGTCGCGGTCCAATGTGAGTTCCAGGAGTTGGGGATCGGTGGGGGGCGAGGAGGCTTCTTCGTCCCCCGCGTAGAAGTTGAATTCAGCCTGGATTTCAGCCTGGGCGGATTGGGCCAGGAGTCGGTAGTGGCCCGCTTCTCGCACCTCGAACTCGAGGGTGCCCCGGGACTTGGTTTCACCGATGGCGAAACGGGCCACATCCACGCGCCGTTCCTTGCTTTTCCAGGAAAGGCGGCCGTTCACATTTTCCATGCCGTACTCACGCACGATCCGCTCCAAACGCAGGGAGTAGGCGGTGGCATCGGTTTCCTTTCCGTCCCGTCCCACGAACAACCAATCGATGGCCATGGGCTGGGCCACGGGGGCCAAGCCGTCGCGCAGGCGAAAGCCCAGGTGGTGGTTGGCGGTGTCCAGCTCAGCCTGGATCGAATGGGTGGCCGAGCGCCCACCGGTTTCGGTGACCGTGGCGGCCGCGTGCAGTTTCCAAAGGCCGGGCACCTGACTGGAACCGGGGTCCAACTCCACCCTCCGACGACCCTCTTGGTCCAGGGCAAAGGACTGTTCGCGGGATTGGAAACTGCGATGCCCTTGTTCTTCGGGTTCGCCAAACTCGAAGTCCGGGTGGGCTTCGCTCTCAAAGGTTTGGCGCGTCCAATGGGGAAGTACCCGCAGGGCGAGCCCCTTGGAGGGGCGGCCCAGGAAGTCCTTCGAGTCCACATCGATGGCGATGCGGCGTCTGGCCTGGGGGACGGCCTGGGTCAGGGCCCTGGACGGAACTCCCCGGCCGGGCGCCGCGGAACCCGGCGCGACCCGGGGACTGCTGGCGCCTGCCTCCACGGGACGCGCTCGGGACGCTTCGACCACCGTAGCCTCCGCACCCAACTCCAAGCGGGTGGGTACGAAGTCCTCCACGTTGACCCGGGTCTTGCGGCACAGCACGCCTTCGTCCAGGTCCCAAAGATCGATGGAGTACAGGCCCGTGAAGCCTTCCCTTCGCGTGGGGAGGTCGATTTGGAACATGCCCTGGGAATCGATTGCGGAGTCCCCCGTGAGCTGTCCCCGCCAATCGATGCGTCCATCGGGGCGACGCAAGCGCACCTCATAGCGTCCCGTATGGGCGAAGCCCCCGCCCGGAGCGCGCAGCACCCCGGTCAGGTGGATGGTTTCGCCGGGCCGGTACACCCCACATTCCGTGTACATCCACGCGTCGACCTTGGATTCGATACTCCGACCAGCGGTGTCCACTTTGTCGAAGGCCCAAGTGTTGTTTCCGGGTTGCAGGTAGGCGAAGTCACGGCCCAGGGTGGCGCTGACCACGAAGGCCTTGCCGTCGGGCAGTTCCTCGGGGAACGCGATGCGCGCCACACCGTCGCTGGAGCTGGTCGCTCGGCCTAGCACCTGATTGTTGTGGGTGCGAGCTTCGAGGGTAGCGCCCGCCAGGGGCTCGCCGGACTTGAGGGAGGTCACCCAAACGAAGAGCCCGTGGCTTTCACGCTTCACGGTCAGGGCCAGGTCGCTGACCCGGACCATGGACGAATCGCGCTGCCAATAGGAACTCTCGTTGGCCACCGTGATGCGATACACACCCAGGGGGTCTGGCACGACTTGTTCCAGTGGCAAACTGCAGTCGGTGATCTGGTTGGGCAACAAGTCCATTTCAAAGGACTTGGAAGGCACGGCACGGGAGGTCTCGCCCGCATCGGCGCGATGCAGGTGGGCCACCAGGTTGTTGGCGTGCAGGCGGGATGCGCTCACCTGGACCTTGGGCGTGTTGGTGAGCCGCAGGGCGAGCTGCAGCTGGCCATCGGGCATGAGCAAGCCGTTGCCGTCGGGTAGGCTGATGCGCGGGGAGCGTTCGGGAACCTGGAAGGCCAGGGCGTCCTTGGGGCCCAGGGTGTGGCCGCCCGCCGCTAGCAGGGCCTCGCCAACCGTGACCTTGTAGGTCTGCCCGCATTGGAAGGGGCCGGTCAGCCGCAACTCCCGGCCCCGGATGTGGGCGGGCCCGCAATCCACGGGAGGATCGAAGGTGAGCGTGGGCGTTTCCTGGCCCAGGGCCAGGGGCTCGTTGAAGCGCACGGAAACCGTGCAAGTGTTGGAGTGGTCGCCCGGCCAGGCACGCACCTGGGTGGCGGAGAAGCCGCGCGGAATCGAAAAGCTGCGCTCGAATGCTTTGCTCAGGCCGAGTTCCTTGCCGGCCCCGCGCAGGTCCTTGGTCAGGTGCAGGTCGAGAACCAGGCCCGCAAAGTTCCTGGGGTATTGGACCTGGACCAGGGCTTCCACGGACGTGTCCTGGGTCAACACGCGCCAGTCTTCGAGTTCCTGATCGTCCATGGTCACCTTCAGATGCTGACCCAAGTCGCCGGGGGCCACGGGTTGGTTGAAGGTGAGCTTGAGGGTGGTGGCGCCCGGATCGGAGCTTGCCACGGACATGTTGAGGACCCTCAGTTCCTCGGTCAGGCGCAGGAAGTTGCGGTCGCCGAGCAGCTGCATGCCGGTGAGCTCCTGGAATTCTGGCCGGGCCTGGAGCTGGAAGCGGGTGCCCAGGGGTAGGGGCTCGGCCAATTCGAACACCAATTCCGTGGGCGTGGCCCATTTCCATTGACCCTCGCGCTTGGGCGTGAGAGAGAATGGGCTCTCGGCCAGTCGCTGACCCACCTGGCCCGAATCGCACATGTCCCGGTCGAAAAACAATCGGAATTCGCTGGCCTGCTCGGTGTGGAAGCGCGGCTCGACCCTGGTGATTTGTACCGAGTCCTCGGGTCCCTGTCCGGCGGCTTCCACCGGACTCGAATTCCAATACCAACCCAGGCCGTTCACCAACAGCAGTGCGAAAGCCAAAACCCAGAACTTGGCGCCACCGCCTCCGCCGCTTGCCCCCGGTTGTGAACCCCCAGAAAGTGCCGTCCCGCCGTTCGCCCTATCCTGCCCGCGTTGATCGCTTTTGCGACCATCCGTACCCGTCGATCCGCCCTGATTCATGTGCTTCCCCCTCGAAAGTCATGAGTGCCAAAAAAAGTTGTGAGAACCTCCCTGTGTACCGAAACGCAGGCGTGGTCAGAAGGAACACCCGATCCAATCCCCGGGCACTTCCCGTTTTAATGACGGGTGCAACTTCCAAGGCGGGGGAGGGGCTTGGACCTTTGAGATCTATGCGCGCTGTTTGATTGGCAACGCGTATTCTGGGGTCCAAGGCAAAGCGTATGCCCCGGCAATGCAAAACCTAGATTTGGCCCCAGGCCCAAACGGCGATGGGCAGACCATCGTCTTCGGTGATGGTCTTTCTCAGCGTGAAGTTGCATTTGGCAAGCACACGGTGGGAGACGATGTGTTCGGGATCTACCGTGGCGATGATGCCGGGCATGCCCAGGGAATGTTCGCCGTGGGCGCGTAGGGCTTCGCCGGCCTCGGAGGCATAACCCTGGCCCCAATGCTCACGCAGATAGGCGTACTTCAATTCGGGCAGCTCTTGGTCACCCGGATGGACCAGTCCGCAGAAGCCAATCACGCGACCGCTTTCCTTGAGCTCCACCACGAACATGCCGTAGCCACGTTTCGTGTAATTCTTCAGGGTCACATCGACCCAACGCACACAATCCTCCTCGGAGATCGCGGAGCCGTCTCCCACGTAGCGCATGGCTTCCAGGTCCCCGTAGACCACGCGCATGTGCGCGATGTCGGAGGGTTGCAAGTGTCGGATGCGCAGCCGTTCGGTTTCGGCGACCGGGTCTTGGAGGGACATGGGGAGGTGTGGTTGGAGTCGGGGTTTGAGTGAGGCTCAGGTCCAAGGGGAAGCGCCCCCGGCGGGGGGGGGGGGCAACCGGCCGGGGCGCTTATCATGGGACTTTAACCTATGGTTCGAAAACCGGGCTCGGCCCATTGGGCAAATAAGATGATCCTCCGGCCGCGTGGAGGGGGGCGTGTTGGACCTGCGAGAGGGCCTTACTCTTTCTCCACTTCGTCGGGAATCCCGTTGGCGTTCGCATCCATGGAGGTGCCGTTGCTGATGTCTTCCAAGTCATCGATTCCATTGCCGTTGGCGTCCATGGGAGGGGCTTCGGCGGTCGCTTGAGCAGGGCATTGGGCCTGGGCGGTGGAGCTGGCATCCTGCGCGGGGCAAGCACGCGGGGAATCGGCTCCGCAGGACTTGGCGGATTGGCAGGAAACGGAAAGGGCGAGGGTGAGCAGGGCTAGAATGGGGGCTTTCATGCCCATGGAACGTGGGGGAAGGCCCACTGTTGGCGTGCGAATCCCATTTTCTTGCCCATGGGGGCCTGTCCCGTGGCTGGGGGCTTCTTGTGATAATCTTGAAACGTCCAGGGCCGCGGCGCGTGGATTCAATGATGGACCCCCAAGACAACGCCCTCACCCAGGAATCGCTCCTGGAACACGCGGTTTGGCTGCGGCGCCTGGCCAGTGAACTGGTCCGGGATCCCGGCGCGGCCGAGGATCTGGTGCAGGACACCTGGCTGGCGGCCCTCCGCGCCAAGCCGGACCCCGCCCGGCCCCTGCGCCCGTGGCTGGCCCGGGTCATGCGCAATGGCGCCACCCAGCGCCTGCGCCGTGCCGCGGGCCGGTTGGCCAAGGAGTCGGAGGCGGCCCGGCCCGAAACCGTACCGAGCGCCCGGGAATTGGTGGAGCGCGCCGAGCAACAGCGCTACCTGGTGGATGCGGTCTTGGCCATGCCCGAGCCCTATCGCGAAGTTCTGTTGCTGCGTTACTACGAAGGTTTGACACCGGCGCAGATCGCGGATTCCTTGAATATGCTGCCGGCCACGGTGCGCACCCACCTGCACCGGGGCATTCTCAAGTTGCGGGACCGCCTGGACAAAAAGCATGGGGGCGACCGCAAGGCTTGGGTCCTTATGTTGCAACCCTTAGCGCTGTCCATTCCGGCCCCGGTGCCCATGGGCCTCCTGGCCGTGGGGTGGGTGGCAGCCACGGCTGCGATCATCGCCGGTATTGGATTGGGCATGGGGTGGTGGAGTGCGGGCCCTGGCGACCCTGCCCTGGTGGCGGAATCCCGTGGCGGGCAGAGCGGTTCCGTATTGGTAGAGCCGGTTCCGGGGGATCTCTCCCGGGCATTGGCCGTGGACATGGACGCCATTTCGAGCCGCCGGGTACGCCTGCGCAATGCGAGTACGGGTGAACCCCTACCGGCCTATGCGGTGCATGCCAAGGGGGAGGTTTGGGTCAGCGATCATGGAGGTTGGTTGAGCCTGCCTGCGGATTTGGACCAGGTCGAACTGGTCGATGACGGGCGACTGGCCGTGCGCACGGGTTCGAACCACGAGCCTAAGGCGATGCGGGGGATCGCCCGCCGCATTGGAGCGATTCCTTTTGGGCAGGACCCGGTGGATCTTGCCGTACAGGTGGGGCCTTCGTTCCGTTTGCAGCTGCACGGTCCTGTGGTGTTTGAGTTGTCGGATCTGCGCGCGAGTTTGCAGAACGGTGGGCGCGATGGGAGGCAGGTGGCTCCCGTACGATTGGCCG
>JARGOW010000264.1 GCA_029212955.1 Planctomycetota bacterium
GCTACTTCCTGGTCGGCAACATGGACGCAACCCCCGGCATCACTCTGAGCGACGGCCAGTTCTGTCTGGTCGGCGTGCCCGGCGCTTCCTTTGGCCGCTACAACGTTTCCGGCACCACCCGTAACTCCATCGGCTTGTTCGATGCGGCGGGCAACTTGGAGAATTTCGTTGGCACCGGCGGCGTCTCCGGATTCGGCTTCGACGTGCCCTCCGCCATCGAAATCGCCGGATTCCCGCCCACGACGATCATGGCTGGCGATACCTACCACTTCCAGTGCTGGTACCGTGACACCCTCGCCGGCTCTGGCCACTCGAACTTCTCGAACGGCTTGTCTGTTACGTTCTAGATCCAAAAACCCAAGGAAGAAGGGCTGCAACCTCACGGTTGCAGCCCTTCTTTTGTGTTTGGCTTGGCGGGGGGGGACCGGCATGAGGCCTTACTCGGTGCGGCTGGTGACCTCGAGCAGGTGGAAGCCGAACTGGGTCTTGACCGGACCCTGGACGGTGTTCACCGGGGCGCTGAAGACGACCTTGTCGAATTCGGGGACCATCTGGCCGGGACCGAACTCGCCGAGGGCTCCGCCGCTCTTACCGGAGGGGCAGCTGGAGTGTTGCTTGGCGAGGGATTCGAAATCTCCGCCAGCTTCGATCTGGGACTTGAGTTCGTTGCACTGGTCTTCCGAGGAGACCAGGATGTGGCGGGCTTGTGCCTTAGGCATGGGATTCGTCCTTTGAGGGATATTGGGGAGGGGATTGGAGAAGCGGATAAGGTAGACGCCATGGGATCCCGACTCAACCTCAACATGGCAAACTAAGGGGCTTCCGAAGGTCGGTTTGCAACCTTCTGGGCTAGGCCCTTGTGGTAGGGTTGCTCTGGCCAAAACGGCCCCAAAACGCCATTCCGTGCAGATTCCCAGCCCTTCCCCTCCCACAGCGCCGCCCCAGGACACCATCGAACGCTGGTGCTGGGATCTGATCGTGTGTGATTCCTTGGATGGCAAGCTTTCGCCAGGGGCACCTCCCAAGGCATCCATCGATGGCAATTGGGAAGCCTGTGCACCCGCCAGGCGCCTGATTGCGCCTGGCCGGCCCGCCGAACTGGTGGTGGGTGAACGCAGCCCAAAAGCTCCGCGCAAGGGAGCTCTGGTTCACCCCGAACAACGCGCACGGCTTCTGCATACCCTGGCCCACCACGAGTTGCAGGCCGCGGAGCTGTTCGCCTGGGCCCTGTTGGCGTTCCCTGAAACACCGCTCGCGTTCCGCAGAGCGCTGCTGCATCTGGCCCAGGATGAATTGCGCCATTTGCACCTGTATCTGGACCACATGCAAACCCTTGGGCACTCCTTCGGCGACTGGCCCGTGCGCGATTGGTTTTGGCAACGGGTGCCGTCCAGCCCGGACGCCTTGCACTTCGTGGCATTCGTCGGTCTTGGCCTGGAAGGAGCCAATCTGGAACACGCCGCCCGCTTTGCCGAATGGTTCCGAGCCGCGGGAGATGAAATCGGGGCCCAGGCCTTGGATCAAGTCGAGCGCGAAGAGATCGCCCACGTAACCCCCGCCCACAACTGGTTCGAACGCTTCTCCGGCAAGAAGCTGGACTACGACCGTTGGGCAGACCTGTTGCCCAAACCCCTTTCCCCCGCATTGCTTCGCGGACTTCCCCTAAACCGCGAAGCGCGCAGCCGCGCCGGTTTGCCCCCCGAATTCCTAGAGCGGCTCGAAAGTGCGAGCCCAGCCCACCTGCCCGCAAGCCGGGATGAATCATGACCAATCCCTCCATCGCTTGGGTCCTCAACCTGGACGCCGAAGAAGAGTACGCCCGGGGACGTGGGTACACGCCAAAACAACGCATCCACAAGATTGCACGGCAACAGGCCCGGGCGCTTACCGGATCCCTGATCCAGCCCGAAGATCTGATCATCGACGCTCGCAATACAAACAAGGGCGTGGCCAAGGGCATGCGCGGATTGGCCTGGAGCCCCACGCCTTGGGCCCAAAACCAACTGCACGAAGCCAACGCAAGAGTCCCCCAGCCCCCCGTCTTCCAGATCCTGCAAGAGGTCAACAGCAAGCTATTCTCCCAGGCTGTTGAAACCAGCTCCCCGCGGCTCAAGAAGCACCTGGAGCGCTCGGTGGATGGCATCCTGCACACCCTTGGCAACAGTCCCGATAGGACCTGGTTCCTACGCCGCCCCTACGGTGTCGCGGGACGCGGCCGACTCCTCATGCAGGGCGAACCGCAGTCCAACAAGGAACTGCGTTGGCTCATCGCAAGCATCGAAATCGCGCCCATGGTCATGGAACCCCAGGTCCATGTGATCCTGGAGGTTTCCACGTGCGGTTGGATCACCCGCCAGGGCGAAGTGACCCTCGCCGCCCCATGCTTCCAAGAGGTGGACAAGCACGGATCCTGGCTGCGCACCTTGCCCTGCCCCGAGGGCAAGCTCACCGATTTGGAGCGCGAACACCTGCAAACCGCCGCCTTGGATGCGGCAGGTGCCTTGGTCGACGCGGGTTATTGGGGCCCCTTTAGCGTGGACGCTTTCGAGTATGAATCCGGCGACGGAGAGGAATCCTGGAACACGTTGGGCGAGATCAACGCGCGCTTCACCATGGGTTGGGCCACCGCCTTTGGTGAAAGTGCCCGTGAATGGCTTCTGGCCTGAAACTACGCAACTAGTCTGATTCTGCCCTGGAGGTGTCACGGGAGCCTCCCGATCGCGTACAGCCGCCCCCTTTCCGGCAACGCACTACACTGCACAGCTTCCCACTCCAACTCCAAGGATCCCCATGTTCTCGATTCACTCGGGCCTCTTAGCGCTCGCTCTGGCATTCCCGATCACACAACCCGCATCCGACGAAGGCCAAGGCACCGCCGAACCCGGAGCCAATCTCAGCGGCCTGAACATGGGCAACCACCTGTTGGGACCCAGCTTTGACAGCAGTGATATGCGCGGCAAGGTCCTGGTGGTCGAAATCGGCGGCGGCTGAGTGGGTTGCAAGGCGTTCACGCCCCACCTGGTCGGTCTGGCCAAGGAACTCGAAAACAAACCCTTCCATCTTCTCGCGAGCTACAACCAACGCGGCACACCCGCCCAGGCCAAGCACGAGATCTTCCAGAACGGAATGGCACTGCTGGCCCCCAATGTGACCGTGTCCATGCACGCGAATCATTCGGGCGTCCAAGGTACGGGTTATGTGCCCTACTACATGGTGTTCGACCACCACGGGGATCTCGTTTACCACCATCAGGGAGGGCCCTACCACGGTGGCGACGGAACTGCGGTTTTGGACAGGGTGCGCACCATGCTCGAGCAGGTTCCGGTGATATACACGGGTAGAATTCCCTTCGAACGCCACGCGGAACTGGCACAAAAACTGGAGAAGGGCAAGCAGCTCAACAAGTCCCTATTGGCGCTGGCGGCCGCTCTGGGGCAGGATCCGAACGACGCCGAACTCGCGCGCCTCCAGAACGGAGTCGAGAGCTACAAGCGAATCGAACTTTCCCGGGTGGAACGGCTCCTAGGCACGGACTTCAATGCGGGTCAAGCCCATTTGGAGACCCTTGCCAAAGCATTTCTCGGAACGCCTTGGGAGTACGACATCCAACCCCTGGTGAAGTCTGTTCGAACCCCCAAGGCCCAAAAGTTCCATGGCGCAGCTTCCAAATCCCTCGCCAAGGCCTTGGGTGAACTGCAAAAATTGAAATCTATCCAAGGCAACGGCGCCCAGGTTCTCAACCCTCTAGATGCTGAGTTCCGTGCAACAAACCGCAAGAAGCTCGACGCGATCATCCAATCCCTCGACGCCATAGGCGACCAGGGATCCGCTACCCCAGCGGGTAAACTCTCGGTTCAGCTTCTAGCCCTGCTCCAATAGGGCGCATCACGCCCAAATGACCGCCTGGGGGTGGGAACCTCGCCGTTCCCCCCCCAGGCGGCTTCCTGTCCTGACCGCACCCCTGTCGAATTGGGTGCGGTGACACAAGCGAGCCCCAGCCCGCCCTGCTAAGATCTGCGCGACCAATCAGCCCCCATTCACCATGATGCTTTCCCTTCTCGCCATCGCCGCCCTGTGCGTGCCTGTCCTCCCCCAAAACTCTCAAGGTCCCCAGCGCGCTACGGACCTGGAGATCCTGCAACAATGTGCCACGGAGGCCCCCACGGAGCTCTTTGAAGTCACCCGAGTCATCGACGGCGACACCATTTGGATCCAGCGCAACGGTAAGCGTGAAAAGTTGCGCCTACTCTCCGTGGACACCGAGGAAAAGTTCATGAAGGGCGGAGACATCTCCGAATTCAAGCCATGCACCCGCTATGGCGATGAATGCACCGGATGGGCCCAGGGTTTCTTTGCCCCGCGCTCCATCAACGAGGGTCCCGTCAAGGTTGGCTTGCGATTCCCTGGCGGCAAGGAAGCTCGCGACATCTACGGGCGCCTGCTTTGCCAGGTGGTCACCTCCGATGGCGTGGACTTCAACCTGCTCCTGGTACGTCGCGGCATGAGTCCGTACTTCAACAAGTATGGCAACAGCAAGATCAGCCACGAGGCTTTTGTCGCCGCGCAAAAGGCAGCCAAGAAGGAATACCTGGGCATCTGGAACCGTCGGACCAACGAAATGGGCAAACAACGCCCCTACGACCGACTCCTGACTTGGTGGGACGCACGCGCCGCAGCCATCGACAACTTCCGCGCAAAGGCCAAGGCCGAGCCCAAAGCGTACATGGAGGGTGACGACCCCGATGCCCTGGAAGCCGCCCTGAAGAGTGGATCCACAAAAATCACCGTCATGGGCAGTGTTTCAAAAATCTTCGACGAGGACGACGGAAGCAAGACCGTGTTGCTGCGCGGCGGCGACAAGGCCCGCGCCATCCGTATCCGGGTTGAGGCCAAAGACCTCGCTGCCATGCAAGCCATGGATCTGGAGGGCACCATGAAGGAGTTCCGCCAGAACTATCTGCTATTCAGCGGCACCTTGGCCCAGGGCAAGCGCAGTTACGAGCTTCAAGGCAGCCACCCTTCCGAATGGAAATTGGCTGGCCCCGAACCCAAAACCAACTAACCCCCATGGCCCGCATGTTTTGGAAAACCCTCGGACTGGCAACCGCGCTGTTGGCTAGCTGCGCCGCTCCCCAATCGGGGGCTAGCGACTGGATCCCCCTCTTCAACGGCCAAGACCTGGACGGTTGGTCGCCCAAAATCACGGGATACGAAGCGGGCGAGAACTTCGACAACACCTTCCGGGTGGAAGAAGGCCTACTGAAGGTTCGCTACGACAACTATGGCGAGTTCAAGGGCCGCTTTGGACACCTGTTCTTTGAGGCTCCCTTCTCCCACTACAAGCTGCGGACCGAATACCGATTTGTGGGAGACCAATGCCCCGGTGGCCCCGGTTGGGCCCGGCGCAACAGCGGCGTAATGGTCCATGGCCAATCCGTGCAATCCATGGGCTTGCACCAGGAATTCCCGGTTTCCATCGAGGTTCAAACCCTCGGCGGCGATGGCGAACACGACCGCTCCACAGGGAATCTCTGCACGCCTGGAACCCATGTGGTGATGGATGATAAGTTGCTGAAACGGCACTGTACGAATTCATCATCCAAAACCGTCCATGGTCCGGAATGGGTGATGCTTGAAATCGAAGTCCGTGGCAACGAAAGCATCAAGCACTTCATCGATGGTGAATTGGTCCTCGAATACACGGGACCTCAACTGGATACCAACGACCCCGATGCCAAGCGGTTGATCGCAGCGGGCCAGACCGTGCAACTCTCCGGCGGAACGATCTCGTTGCAATCGGAAAGTCACCCCATCGATTATCGCAGCGTGGAATTGC
>JARGOW010000265.1 GCA_029212955.1 Planctomycetota bacterium
CCCGGTCGGATTCTGGATGGGCCCATGAGGATCGGGTACAGGCGCCAGGATCCGAGCTTGGCAATGCTTTCGGCTATGCACTGGCATTGAAGCCTGAGGGCCTCGTCGTGGGTGCGCCTTTGGCAGGCACGGACGGCGTTCAAGGTGGTTCGGCCTATGTCTTCCACCCGATTGGCCCGATCTGGCAGTTGACCGAAGTGCTCGAGCCTTCCATTCCCGCGGGCAATGGTGACTTCACCGGTGTTTCGGTGTGTATCGAACAGGACGGGGCTCTGATCGGAGCCATGCGTCGGGACATCCCTCTCTATGATTCCGGTTCGGTGCACCAATTCGAATCGGATGAGATGAACATGACCTTGATCACCTCCTTTTGTGGCTGTGATGACGGTGGACCTTGTGGGACCAGTCCCCATTCACATGGTTGTGAAAACTCCACCGGAAAGGGCGCGATTCTCGGAGCGACTGGCAGCACTTCTATCATGAAGGATGACTTGACCTTGATCGCCAGTGGTCTTCCGAGGAAGGCGCCCACATACTTCCTGATGGGGCAGCCCGGAGCACCGACGCCAAGTTTCGACGGGCAAATGTGCATTTCAGGTACCGACAACAAAGTGCTCGTGGTTGAAAGTTTGCGGGCTAGCCGAGCCGGAATCGGAATCACAAAGAACAAGCTTCTGAACTATGCCAGTCGGAAAGGCTTAGGGACCTTGTCCGGTTCGTCGTGGACTTTCCAGGCGATTTACTATGACAGTCAGGGACCCTGTGGAACCCGCTACAACTTTACGGATGCACTGTTCGTGACGCTGGTTCCCTAGGCAGGATTGCCGGGGTCGGGCTTGGCATGGGGGTTTCCATGTCAAACCTCCCTAGGGACACGCCCCAAGGGATGTACCTGGCGAGGCCATGGCCCAGGCGGAATGCGGCAAGGGGGGGCAAGTCCTGCAACCCCTGCACCATTTCGTGGCTTGATATGTCAAGAATTGACCGGCTTCAGGGTTCGCTGCTGAAAGGTGCTGGTCGGGCAGTTCCAAGGTCTCCCCGCTCGGTTATCCTTGTGGGCATGTTTACCAAGCAAACGATCCTGACTAGGGCAATCGCAGTTCTCGGCATGGCCGCTCTATGGGCGAGCAGCGCATGCACCCAAGCGGAAGTGGAAGTCGTGGAGGGGCCTGGGGAAGCTCAAGCGCCCGTTCTGTCGATTGCGGATCCCACCGAACCCGTGACCAACATGGAGTTGGTGGAGAATCTTTCGGAGGAGGTCGCGGATTGGCTGCTCGAATATTCGGACACGCTCAAGCGGCGGAACTTCGAAGCGGCTCGTACGTGGTTGGCGGATGATTTCGAGGGGCATGGAATCAGCCCGCTCGAGGGCGGCGAAACCAAGGACATGCCCCTTGGCGTCCACAAGCTGAGTTGGAAACCGGAGAGTGCCCAAGTTGTCGGGCCCGATGCGTTTATGGGCTCGGTCACGGAGGTGCTGGCTTCCTGGCAGCGGGTCGAGCAGGTGCTCTGGAAGGTGAAAGGGGCTGAATTCCAGGGCGGCCGCCGTACCTGGGGCAAGATCAAGCTCAAGATCGTGATGACCGGTAGTGATGGCGACCTGGAGCCCATCGCGGTCTCCGGTTGGGCATACATGAAAGTGTCCAAGCAGCGCGGCGAGTGGAAGGTAAACCAGTTCACGTTGACATCCATGGGCGTGAAGCAACGCGCAGGCGGCCCCCTATTCACCAATGTGGCGGCAGCGGCCGGCGTGGCACACAGTTGGCCCCGTTTCGGAACGGAAGAAAACCTCAGCTACGCTTGGAACGGCGCCGCTGGTGGCGACGTGGATGGGGATGGCGATTGGGATCTATTCGTTCCCTCCGACGGTCGCAATTACTTGTACTTGGCCAAGGACGACGGCAGCTTCGAGGAGGCGGCGGAAGCCCGGGGAGTGGCCCAGCCGGCCGCCGGAACCGGCACGGTATTCTTCGACTTCGACAATGATGGGGATCAGGATCTTCTGGTGGCCCACATCGGGTGGATGGGCAGTGATGGAAAACTCGAAGGGCAAACCTTGCAGCTGTACATCAACGACGGGGCCGGAAACTTCGCGAACCAGTCGGGAATGGCTGGCTTGCAAGGGCCGATGGATGCCTATCACGTGACCGTTCTCGACTACGACGCGGATGGGTTCTTGGATCTGTTCGTTGCGTGTTACGGGCGATTGGAAGCCGAGCACAACGACTCTTGGATCGAAGCGACCAACGGGTCGCAGAATGTGTTGCTGCGTAACATGCAGGGTAAAGGCTTCGAAGATACCTCGAAGGCAGCGGGCATCGCAGGCGGTCGCTGGACCTACGCATCTGCTTGCGCGGACGTGAACCAAGATGGATGGCTCGACATTTATGCGGCCAACGACTACGGATCCAACCGCATGTGGATCAACCAAAAGGATGGCACATTCAAGGACGAAGCCGATGCACTAGGCCTTGCCGATCAGGGCAACGGTATGGCTTGCGCGTTTGGTGATTTGAACGCCGACGGGATACTGGACCTTTATGTGTCCAACATGTCATCCACGGCTGGAAACCGAATCCTCAATCGATTGACCGAAGAAATCGACCCCGAGATTTACGCCGCACTCAAGAAAATGGCGGCCGGAAACTCCACGTTCCAGGGCAAGGCCGACGGCACTTTTGAACGGTTTCCCAAGGAGTTCGGCGGGACTGGCGGGGCTTGGGCATGGTCCTTGGCTCTCAACGATTTTGACTTGGACGGAAACTTGGACGTGTTTTGCACGAACGGATTTGTGACGGGCACCTTGCCCGATGACACATGAAGCACCTACTGGCGCCACGTGGTGGCGTCCTCCATTGAATCCGCAAAATCCGAATCCGTCATGACCGAAGGGGTGGGAAACGCCCGCTATCTCTCCCGCCACAACAACCAAATGTTCAAGGAAGGCCGTTCGTTCAGTGGAAACGAACGGGACCTTCTGTGGATCAACCAGGGCGGCGGCGTTTTCGCCGATCTGTCGCAATTCTCGGGAGCGGATTCGCCCAACGATGGCCGTTCGGTGGTCGCTGCAGATTTCGACGACGACGGGGACGTGGACCTGTTCGTGCACGAATTGCAGCGGGAGCGGCATGCCCTCTATCGCAACGAGATGAATTCCGAATTCGGACAATTCATCAAGGTTCGTTTGCGCGCCACTTCGGGTCAGTATGAAGCCATCGGTGCCCAGGTCACCGCGATCCTGGATTCGGGCAAAACCGCCCAGGTCCTATCCCGGGGAGCAGGCATCGCTTCCTGCCAGGTGCCTGAGTTGATCTTCGGAGTGGGCCAGGCCAAAACCGCCGATTTGGAAGTGATATGGCCTGGGGGGCATAAGGACGTGTTCGAAAATGTGTCTTCTGGAGCCCGCGTTCTTTTGATCGAAGGGGCTGAAAAGGCCGAGGCCTTTGCAGCGAAACCCCAACCGTTGCCGAATCCGCTCCCGGCGGGTCTCACGGTTCGAATCGGCGACACCTTGCCGAACTTCAATCTCCAGAACGCATCGGGCGAGGAAATTGAGTTTGACGTGAAGGCCATCGCCAATGGTAAACCCATGTACCTGAACCTGTGGGCCAGTTACTGCGGTCCTTGTGTCAAGGAAATCCCGGATCTCCAAGCAATCTCCGACGAGGGTCAAATCACGATGATCGGAATCTCTGTGGATATTGAAAGCGCCAAACCCCGTGCCGCAAAACTGCTCGAAAGCCGTAGCGCTAGCTATGGTGCCTATTACTTGCCCACAGCCGGGGAGAGCGGAGAGGCGGCGGGGTTGCCCTGGGCGGATCTCGAGCGAATGCCTATTCCCACAACCCTGGTGCTTTCGTCCGAGGGTGTATTACAGCGCGTGATTCGCGGACCGATCGAACGGGCGGAATAGCACGCTCCTTTTGAACTCAAGGCCCCGTTTCCTGTTGAGGAGGCGGGGCCAATTTCGTGGTCATTGGCACTGTTCTGCGCGATTGCGCTCGCAGAATATTGACGCGGATGGGTCTCTAGGGGGGAGTTGCGGAGTGGCACAAGACTTGCTCCTGTAGCTAGCTCCTCAACCGCCGACCGGGTTTCTCCCAAGCTCCTAGGCCGCCCCGTTTTTTCAATGAGCCGTCCCCTTGGGTCCGCGTCGCGTTCCGTTTTATTCTTTCGATTCCTCTCAGGATGCACCAGGCCAAATCGGCTGAAGGCGACGTTCTTAGCTGCTGCGATTGTCCCATTGGCGGCCTGTGGTGGGTCCGCGGGTGCCCAGGGAGTCTCCACCAATCCGGTGGGTTCCTATGGAACTTCCGACTCGGGCGCACGCTTTTTCACGGATGCCAACGAGGGCGGCCGGGCCCGAGGATTGCAACTGACGAACATGTATTGGGGACGCCCCGTGGACGTGTTTGGTTTGAATCGATCCGGAGAGCGGGTTTTGATGCACGAGGACCTTGTGGTGGCTCAAACCCTAGGTAGCGATGGTGTCGACTATGAACTCGTGACCAATGCCGTTACCGCGACCCAGGAACTGACGATTCTTCGCGATGTGGAAGATGTGAGCGCCCAGGGCGGATTCGAGCAGTTTGAGTGGCTGCTGCGGGCCACCCAGAACGCCTTGGATCCGGTGGATCAGCAAGGGCCGTCCGGAACGGCGGGCGGTTCTGCGGGGCTGTACACCATGATTCCGCGCAATGCGGCGCTGGTCCTTGTCTTCAATGACCTGATCGATCCAGCCACGGTAAACACGCGGACCATTCGTGTGATGACGGGTGTGGGCCTGACCACTCCCTTTGAGGCACGAATCATCGCGGACAAGAACTTTGGAGACTTGGCCGAGATGGATGGCCAACCGGGCGCTGAGTTCTACTCAACACGGATTCTGGTGGATCCAACGACCTCTGTGGTGGAGTCCTTCGACATCTCTCCCCCAGTTCCTGTGAACACCCAGGGGTACCCGGGCAGTCAAACCATCAACCTGGCAAACCTGCTAGTCCGCATTCCCTCCAAGCTGGACAATCTGGGAGGGCAATTCCTGGTGTTGGAAAACCTGACAGCCCACGCCATGGATCCGCTGGACAATGGGGCCTGGGACGCCTCTTCGCAAACACAGGACGTGTATCGAGCCCTGCGCACGGGCGGATCGAGCACCGTGACGGGGGACGCATTCAACGGCTTCTTGATGGATCAGGAAGCGCCGAAACTCATCGGTTCCAACGGGGTGACCATTGGTATGGCACCGATTCAAGGGGTCCATCCCGATGAGTTTACGCTGCCCCTGGTGAGCTTTGAATCGCAGGCTTGCGCCAAGCGCCCGGCGAGGGGAGACGTGATTTCCCAACTGTCCCGGGGCATCTTTGCCGACGTGATCGACACGGAGAGCTTGAATGGAGTCGATGCACTGAATGTGCGCGTGCGGTTGCGGCAGTACCCCGAAGAGTGGAACCTTGCCGGCGGCGCCGGGCCAGGTGAGTGGGTATCCAACGCCCTGGGCGAGGGGGAATACCAAACCGCCTTTGACGCGGACACCGATCTGGGGCGTGTTGGATGCTTTGTGCGGGTGAGCCCCTTGCCCTCCGGGTTTCCCGATTCGCCCACAGTGGGTTTGCATCCCGACAGCACCTTCAGCATGCGATTTTCGGAGCCCATGGAGAGCTCTTCGATCACGGCTTTTGATTCGTTGCTCCTCACCCGTCAGGAGTTGAATCCGGGCAATGACCCGCCCTTGGCCACCGGTTCCTTCATCGTGGGGCAGGTGAGTTTGGCCACAGATCTTCAGAGCTTCACGCTGAACCCTGAATTGCCCTTGAACCATGAGCAGGGGCAGGCG
>JARGOW010000266.1 GCA_029212955.1 Planctomycetota bacterium
CACCCCCCAACCCAGATTCCCGGGCTCCCGCCAACAAAACCTCGTCGGTCGGAGTCAAAAAGCCGCTGCCGTCCAAGCAGGATACCAGGTAACGGACCCACTCCAACTCCCCCACGGGCAGGTCCAGGGCAGCCAACTGCTGTTCCACGGTGGCACTCAAGCCCAATTCCCGGTCGGGTTGGTTCTGGAGCATTTGATCGTGGGCGTCCCGGGCCTCCTGCCCGCCGGCCCTGGATCTGGAGCCAAAGGACTCCGTATGGGCCGAATCGAGTTCCAAGGCCTCATTCTTCAGGGCGGCTTCGGCCACGTAGGCGCACAAGTCCAGGGCTCCCAGCTGCAAAACCTCGATGGCCTGCAGCATGCGGGGCTGCAGGAGCATCTTCTGTTCGGCCCTAAGGGAGAGGCCTTGTTGCATTCCAGGATGGGACATCCCTCCCGTATCGGCGGGGAACGCCGAATGGTTTAGCCCGGGGAGCAACCGGTGTGCCATCCGGATGGAAAAATCCTCCCGGGGGACCTGCCGCGCCCTTCCTCGGACACAAAACCGAAGCGCTCCCTAGCGAATTTTGACTTCCCTGCGACCCTCGAGGGCATCCTCGATCACGCCCCGATGCATGTACTCGATGGCGGCGCCCGCGGGTAGCCCGCGGGCCAATCGCGTGATCTTGAGGTCGGGGATGCCCGCCGAATCCAAGGCTTCCAAGACCAACTGGGCGGTGGCCTCCCCTTCCGCATCGGGGTCCGTGGCCAGGATGAGCTCGCGCACGTGCCCCTCCTTTAGCCGTCGAATGAGCTGGGGAATGGCCAGGTGGGTTTCCTGGGTGCCTTCCGCGGGCTGCCAAGCGCCCATGAGAACGTGGTACAAACCCTGGAACACCCGGGCGCGTTCGAGGGCTTCCACGTGGCGCGGCTCCTCCACCACCGCCACCTGACTTGCGTCCCGGGTCTCATCCCCGCAGACATTGCAGGGATCCTGCTGGGCCACATTGCCACAGACCCGGCAGCGCTTGGCCTCGCCTAGGGCGCGGTCGATGGCGCGGGCCAGGGCGGCGCTGGAAGGATCACGCAGCACGTGGAACGCCAGGCGCTCCGCAGTGCGGCGTCCAATGCCCGGAAAGCGCTGGAACGCGTCCATCAGGGATTCGATCGGTTCGGGATAAGCCAAGGAAAACTCCGCTTGTGAGTTTAGAGCAATCCGGGCAGATTGAGGCCGCCGGTCACGTCGCCCATGCGCTGCTCGCGCAACCGCTCCGCCTTGGCCTGTCCATCCTTGATGGCCAGCAGCAGGAGCTCCTGCAAGTCCTCCAATCCGGAGCCGTAGGCTTCCTTGGACACTTGCACTCCCAGGACCTGACCGCTCCCGTCAAACTCCACCGTGACCGCCCCGCCACCTGCGGTTCCACTCACGCGCTCGTTGGCCAGGGCTTCCTTCGCCTCGCCCATGGCACGCTGCATCTTCTGGGCTTGGGCCAGCAGGTTGGTCATATCTCCGAGGGGTCCGCTCATGGCTTTGCTCTTTGGGTTGGCCCGTGGGGCGCTGTTTTTGGAAAGGGTTGGGTGATACGGGTGGGTTGGAATGGATGGAAGCCTTCCATTCCTAAAATCAGTCGACGCGGCCTTCGAATCGGCGGACCACATCGGCAGTGAATTCGTCCTTCTGCCACTCGGCCGCCTGGGCCTCATCCTGCATGTGCAGGCGCATGTCTTGGCCCATGGCTTCGGAAAAGGCCTGTGTGCATGCGCGGGCGTTTCGCCGGTCCATGATCATTTCCCGTTCCCCGGATGCGATGCGCGTCAGCTGGATCACGGCCTGGTTGCCACTGATCTGGGCCAAGCGGCCGCGGCGCTCGAGAATGTCTGCCAGGGACGCGGACTTTGCTTTGAGCTCAAGCAAGAATGCATCCCAAGCCTGCGATGCGCTTCCGGGGGTTCCGGTTCGCTGGGCACGGGCCTTGGCCGGCCGCGGGATCTCCTGGATGGGTGGCTCGGTGCGGTCCGGCTGTGGCGCGGGGGTGGGTGCGTTAAACTGGGGTGCCGCCGCTGGGGCCGGCTGGGCCGGAGCCGCGGCCGCAATGGGAGTTTGGGCCGGAGCGGCCGCTTGGGCCCTGCCTGCGGGCGGGGCGGCCGAATCGGGTTGGGCCCCACCCTGAACCAATCGGCGCTCCAAACCTTCCAAACGGTCACACCAGTCTTGGATGGGCAGGGTCTGATTGGCGCTGCATAGATCGAGCAGGGTGACCTCCAAGATCAATCGACCATGGCTGGGGAGAAGCCGCATGCGCTCGCGGGCGTGCAGCAATTCCTGGAGCCACAGCTCCAGGCGTTCGCCGCCGATGGCCTTGCCGGTTTCCACTAGCTTGGTGCGCGCCTCATCGTCTAGGGCCAAGCCTTCAAGCATGGGAGCATTGGCTCCGCATAGGGTAGCCAGCAGGGTGGCGCGTAGGTAATCCAAGAGCTCTGCGAGCCAATCAGCCTCCACGCCTTCCACGCTGGGAAGGTCCGCAAGCAGATCGGCCTTGGACCCCGCCAAAATGTGCGCGACCACCTGGACCATGCCCACGTTCTTTTCGTCTCCGGAGAGCCGGTCCATGTCGACCAGCTTGGGCTTGTCCCCCACCATGGAGAGGAGTTGGTCCGCGATGGACAAGGCATCGCGCATACCGCCGCGGGCGCGGCGGGCGATTTCCTCGCACACCCCGGCTTCGGCTTGCACGCCCTCGGCCGCGAAGACCTCCTGCAAACGTCCCACGATTCGCTCTTCCGGAAGGGGGCTCAGTTTGAGCACCTGGCACCGGGACAGAATCGTGTCGAGCACCTTGTGGGGCTCCGTGGTGGCGAACAGGAATTTGACGTGGGCCGGCGGCTCTTCCAGGGTCTTCAACAGGGCGTTGAAGGCCGCCTTGGAGAGCATGTGCACCTCGTCGATGATGAAGATTTTGAAGCGCGCATTGAGCGGCATGTAGCCGGCCTGATCGCGCAGGATGCGCACGTCGTCCACACTGGTGTTGGACGCGGCGTCGATCTCGATCACATCGGATTCCGCCCCACTGTCCATGGCCAGGCAGCGCTCGCATTTGCCGCAGGCATCCGTGGTCGGGCCCAACTCACAATTCAATGCCTTGGCCAGCAGTCGGGCCGTGGTGGTCTTTCCTGTTCCACGGGGCCCGGTGAACAGGTACGCATGGGCGATGCGCTTCTTTTCGATCGCACCGCGCAGGGTGTTGATGATGATCTCTTGCCCCGCCACTTCCGAAAAAGTTGTCGGACGGTACTTACGGGCCAGGACGAGGTAGGACATACCCCTAGGTTAGCGAATCCTCGGCCGAACTCGATCAGCAAAAAGGACGACACGCCCGCCGAAGGACCCGGGCACCTCATGCCTGGACCGAAATCCTTAGGGCTGCTCCGTTCCCGGCCTGACCCGGTTCGAACCCGATCCATCACGTGGGACCGGACCCATCGCCGGGCGCGTCGTTGATTTGCTACTGCCCGCCGTGGCGGGCCCCCTCGGGGGTCCAGATCCCTTGGACCGGCGACCGCTTTGGGCGATCGCTCGAGCCCTTGGTCGACCCCGGGGGTGGGGTGGCGGAGAGAGAGGGATTTGAACCCTCGGTGCAGTTACCCACACACACGCTTTCCAAGCGTGCTCCTTAAGCCACTCAGACATCTCTCCTTAGATCCCCGCCGAAGCGAGGATTGCACAGTTTATAACCAAACGCAGCCAACCTGCATAGGCGGTTGGGGTGGCGGTGAGGGAGGGATTTGAACCCCCGGTGCAGTTGCCCACACTCTAGTTTTCGAAACTAGCTCATTAAGCCGCTCTGACACCTCACCTCGGGGATTGGTGCCCTATCGAACTCCCGGGAGGGAATCTTGAGGGAACCTGTGGTGCCTGACACGAATTCAAGACTCGAATCGAGGCTCCGGTCACCAAACGGTGCTAGGAACGATCCTGGGATCGCTTCAAGCGGGCCGCTTCGCGTTTGCTTTTAAAGAACGATCGGAGGAGATCTGCAGCCTCGGTGGCTCGGATCCCTTCCGTGTATTTGACCTGGTGGTTGGCATCAGGATGGTCCAATACTTGGCCCAAGGATACACAACCCCCGAATTTTTCGTCGCGCACCCCCCACACAACCCGTTCCACACGGGCGTGGACGAGGGCCCCGGCGCACATGAAGCAGGGCTCCACTGTGGTGTAAACCACGGCGCCAGGAAGGCGAAGGTCCCCGGTGGCCTGGGTAGCACGCTGGATGGCGCGCAACTCGGCATGGGCGCAGGGGTCGCGGCGCCAACGGGTTTGGTTGTGGCCGCGGGCCAGCACTTTCCCACCAAGAACCAGGACAGCCCCAATAGGGACTTCATCCAGGCGTTCGGCGCGCCCGGCCTCTTCGAGGGCCAATCCCATGTAGTAATGGTCCTGGGCCTCCAAGTCCTCGGGACTGGGGGTCGACAAAAATCGGTCCGGGTTATCAGGGATCATCATGGCTGCGATCCGAAAAGAAAAACCGGCAAAGGTCTCCGGTCCGATCACGACCATCGCCAAACCAGAGAAGACCTGGGTTGTCGCCAAAAAATGGCTGCCGCGAAGGTCTCCCGCGCAGGTCTAGCGTGGGGGTGGTACACCCGACAGGATTCGAACCTGTAACCTCCTGATCCGTAGTCAGGTGCTCTATCCAGTTGAGCCACGGGTGCTTGAGCGGCAGGTTGTAAACGTGTTGCCGGGGTCTGTCAAGCAACCTCCGAACAGTTTTTGGTCTTCTTCGGAATTCTCGTGAATTCCCCACCAACCCCATGGGTCCAAGCATCGCCCCAGCGGGCCGAACCCACTGGATTTGACCCCGCTGCCATTTTTTGCGGGGCTGCCAGGGAGTAACCTAGGACCCGGGCCATGGCACCCATTCCGGACCTGCCAGCCCTCCCCCATTGAGCACCATGGAACACGCAGGAATCACAGGGCAAGCCAGCAGACACTTCCACCGCCTCGACGACCTCAACGACCGTCAAATCGAGGACGTTTTGGATCTGGCCGCGCGCCTCAAGCGCGGGGTCTCCCGGCCGGATTTGGCCGGCCAAACCGTGGGCCTGCTTTTCTTCCGTCCCTCCCTTCGCACGCGCACTTCCCTGGAAGTGGCCATGCATCAATTGGGCGGACACACCGTCAACCTCAATGCGGCCTCGGACTTTTGGGAGCTCGAAGCCCGCGACAACCGGCTCATGGATGGCGTGGCCCCCGAGCACATCAAGGACGCGGCCGGCGCACTTTCTTGCTACGTGAATGCCATGGCGATTCGCCCGGCCCTGCTGGGCAAGTCCTGGGCCGTGGACCGCAAGGACGAGCAAATCCGTTCCTGGATGCAGCACTCGCGCGTCCCCGTGGTCAACATGGAGAGCGCCCTTTGGCATCCACTGCAAGCCCTGGCCGATCTGCTCACCCTGCGCGAGTCCCTTGGCGAACTCAAAGGCAAGAAACTGACCATCGCTTGGACCCAGTCCCCCACCCCTTCGAGCCCCGCCGTGGTGCACTCGATCCTGATGGCCGCTCTGCGTTCGGGTATGGATGTGAACATCGCACACCCCTCGGGCTATGAGCTCGACGAAGACGTGATGGAGCAAGCTCAACGCAAGGCCCAAGACCAGGGAGCCTCCTTGGAATCGGGACTTTCCCTGGAGGATGCCGCCTCCGGTTCCCATGTGATCTATGCCCGCTCGTGGTGGGGCCTCAAGGATTACGGACAACCCAGCCTTTCCGCCCACCGCAGCTCCCGGGTCAGCGGCTGGTGCGTGGACGACAAGATCATGGAAGCTGGCGAGGACACACGGCTCATGCAC
>JARGOW010000267.1:0-2030 GCA_029212955.1 Planctomycetota bacterium
CGGGGAGCTCCCAGGCCTGAATGCGAGTTGTCAGCGTCTCCACAATCTGGCTCCAGCCACCCACATTCTGATCGGAGGTCATGGGAATGGAGTCAGAACTCAATCCCACGAAACTCATCACGTTGGACTGCAGCACCAATCCAAGCTGCACCAACCCCATGAACAGCCCACCGGTGATCGCAACCACCGTAGCGGCGGGCGGAATGCCGAAGCGCGCCAGGATCACAACCACGGGCTGAAGCATGATGGCCAGCAGCAATGCGATCACGATGGGTTGGATGATGGCAGCCCCGATGCTCAGCACCCAACCGACCAGAATGGTCGCAATGAGGCCCAACAATAGGGTTTGCGTGCGATTCGGTAGCGCCATGGCCCCAGATTACGGCCCAGCCTGCGCGCTTCAACCCTCAAACCGGATCCCCGGCGGGACTTGGGGGCAATCCCATGCTTTTTGACAATCGGTCTGGAGGGCTCCGCGTATCGGCGGAGTCCAGATGCTTCCCCGGATCAGGCGTCGAGGGGTAGGGTCCAGTACTTCTCGCTCACAAAGTGCTTCCACGATTGGCGGATGCGGACCACGGGGACTTCCAGGATCGGGGTCCAAGCCGGGCAGCGCGGGACCTGTGCCAGGGCCATGCGGGCCTCGGCCGGGAGTCGGTTGGCCTTGCGCCGGTTGCAGGGCACGCAGGCCAGCACACAATTGGTCCAGGTCGAGAGCCCACCCCGGGACCGCGGCAACACGTGGTCGATGGTGAGCTCTTTGGTGCCGGGCCGAATGCCGCAATACTGGCAGGTGTTCTTGTCCCGAAGGAACAGGTTGCGGCGGGAGAAGCTGGCCTCCTGCCTGGGCATACCCCCGTAGTGGGTGAGTACGACCACCTCGGGAACGCGGATGCTCAGGGAGACGGTTCGCACACAGGGCTCGCCGTCCTCCACGGCCAGGTCGGCCCAGGTGTCGAAGGCGTGGGCTTCGAAAGTTTCCGGGCGAATGGCGCGGGCATTGCCGGTGAACAACATGCTCAAGGCCTCACGGACCGACGTGGTCGATATGGCCACCCAGGACTTGTTCAGTACCAGGGTTTGGTGATTCAGTGCGCTGACTTCCATGGAGCGTTCCGAAAGCGAATGCATTCGGCGTCGCCACCGGCCAAGGTCCCGGGGCAAGGGGCTTGAACCAAAACGGAAGTCGGTGGTGGATTCAGGCTAGCACAAGCTGTGAATTCTGGCCATGGATGGGGCCTAAGGGCCCGTGAAGGCCCGATGAATCACTTGTTGTAGATCATCTTGAAGAGTTGCTCGGCCGAGACGGGGTCGATGAAGCGCAGGGTTTTGTATCGTGCACGGGCTTCACCGCGGTCGCCGAGCAGCAGGTGACAGAAGCCCGCACTGAACAGGGCTCCCACGTGCTTGGGGTCGACCCGCAGTACGTTGTCGAAGGCCACGATCGCCCGCTCGTACTGCATCATCTCTTTGTATGTGGTGCCCAGGCCCAGGTACGCTTCCTTGTCGTCCGGGTCCAGGAAGGTGGCCTGCTCATACAGGTCGCGGGCCCGTTTTAGATCCTGTTGCCGAGCGTGGGTTCGCGCGGTCAGGCGGATGATGAGGTTGTTCGTGGGGTGGGCTTCGAGCAGGGGTTGCAAGGCTTCCAGGGCCTTGTCCCAATCCCGTTGCATGACAAAAACCTGGGCCCGACCGATCTGGGATTCCACGTCCGCAGGGTTCTTTTGCAGGGCGCGATCAAAGCAACCCAGCGCACGGCGCGCGCTTTTTTGATTGAGCAGAATGTGCCCCAAGCCGGACCAGGCGCCGGGGTGGTCCGGATCCAGCGCCAGGATCTTTTCGTAGCATTGGCGCGCTTCCGCCAGGCGCAAACGCCCGTTGTACATTTCGCCGCGCAGTTGCATGGCAGGCACGTATCCGGGGAATTTGGCCAATAGCCCTTTCAGGTATTGGAGCGATTCCTGGCCGCGTTTGGCGTGCACGTAGGACCTGGCCAGGGCCATGGTGGAGTACACGCCCTTGCCACCGAA
>JARGOW010000267.1:2040-5824 GCA_029212955.1 Planctomycetota bacterium
ATTGGCGCGCGGTGCGGAAGTCTGCGGCGGCTTTCTTGTGCTCTAGCAATTGGCTGCGGGCTTGGCCGCGCAACAGGAAACCCATGGGGTCCTGGGAATGTTCAGCCACGAAAGAGTCCATGGCTTCGATGGCTTCCACGTTGCGATCGTTGGCGATGAGCGCCAGGGCGTGCCAGAGCTGCCCTTGCTTGTTCGGCTTGCCGGCCAATAGATCCACGGCACTTTCTTTTTGACCCGCGAGCAGCAGGTGAATTCCATCGCGCATCCGGTCCCAATGCACGGATTGTTCGGAGGTTTGACGGCTGGCATCTCCCGGAACCATGTTCGGATTCAGGTCCACGGGATTCATCCTAGGCACCGCGAGGATCGAAGCGCTGGAGACGATGAAGCGCGTGCCGCTTTCCTTGAGCAGGTAAGAGGTGATCATGCCCACAACGTGGCCCTGCACGTTGAGGATCGGAGCGCCTTGCAAGCCCTGCTGGGCAAGGTTTTGCGCGAGGCCAAATGAGCCCAGGGGTTTGGGTTGGAACACGCCCGTCAAGGTGCCCAGTCCGGCCACTTTCTCCATGAGCACGGTGGTGCCCAGAATGGCCACGCGCTCGTTACCCAGCAATTCCGTTCCGTGCAGTTTCAATCCTTCGCCCACTTCGAACGCGGAGTTGAGCTTGAGGATGGCCACGTCGTGGATCAAGTCCAGGCCCACCAGCTTGGCGCCCGTGGTGGACTCTCCCTGGCGGACGCGAATTCCATAACCGCCAGCCAAGGCGCTTGCGGACGTGACCGCCCGGTCGGGTGCGATCAAAAAGGCGCTGGCCTGGCGGATCAGGACGGTGGGGCGGGGGCCTTGGATCTCCAGGGTGCAAACGCGATCCGCGGCGATGCGAATCTGGTCGCGCAGGGTCGGTTCATGGACCTGCTCTATGTTGATGCTCGGATCCGGCCCGAGGGCGCCCGATGCTTCCACCAATCCCTGGGCCTGGGCCGCCGGTGGGACCGCAATGCATAAGAGAAGTGTGAGTCGAAGTTTCAGGGAACCCATTTGGTTTGGCAGGGGTGGGGGTGAGAGCGGAACGACCTCCGAGTCTAGCCTGAGGGCGGGAGCCAGGACAACCGCCCTCGGCGCGCAGTTCCGTATCCGCCATATGCCGCCATGGCCTACGTCCGGTGGCCGGATCGGGGATTTCCGGGTGCGGTGACTTTCCCTGCCCGTAAATCGGCTGGGCTGCCGATACACTGGGGGCGCCCCATGCCCAATCCTTTGGAAACGAGCCCAGCCGCCTAACCCCGCATGCTTTTCGACAGCGTCACATTCTGGCTCTTCCTGGTGCCCGTGCTGCTCGTGTGGTGGTTCGCCCCGCTCGGACCGGCGAAAACCCTCGTTCTGATGGCGAGCTGCGTGTTTTACGCCTGGTGGAACCCCATGTTCCTGCTGCTGGTGGTGGCCTCGGCGGTGCTGGACTACCTGGCGGCGGCCCGGATTGCGCGGTCCAAGACCCCGGGAGCGCGGAAAGCGTGGTTGTGCGTCAGCCTGGTTCCAAACCTGGGTTTGTTGGCCTTCTTCAAATACACCCCGCTCCTGGTGGGAGATGCCAGCCGCTGGCTCGATTGGGCCTTGCCCGATGGCCTCTTCGACGAGTGGATCGTGCCCGTGGGCATTTCCTTCTACACCTTTCAAACGATCAGCTATTCGATCGACGTGTATCGGGGTCGCCTGGCGCCGGCCCGATCCTTCCGGGACTTCTTTCTGTACGTCATATTCTTCCCGCAGCTCGTGGCCGGGCCGATCGTGCGCGCCAGCAGCTTTTTGCCCCAGCTTGACCGGCGTCCAAGGTGGAACAGCAATCGTTTCGAGATGGGGCTGTACCGCTGCGTGCAGGGCCTCTTTTTCAAGGTCGTTGTGGCGGACAATCTGGCCGCGCTGGTGGGTACGGTGTTCGAAGGTGACGTGTCCAGTTTCTCAAGCTTGTCGGCTTGGATCGCTGTCATCGCTTTCGGCTTCCAAATCTTCGCGGACTTTGCGGGCTATTCCTGGATCGCCATCGGAATCGCCATGCTCATGGGACTGAGATTCCCGGTCAACTTCAATGCGCCTTACATCAGCGTGGGGCTCTCGGAGTTTTGGACGCGCTGGCACATCACGCTTTCCAGTTGGCTACGGGACTATCTGTACATTCCCCTGGGGGGCAATCGGGAGGGGCGTATGCGCACCCACGTGAACCTTTGGATCACCATGTTGCTCGGCGGGCTTTGGCACGGGGCGGCGTGGACCTTTTTGGCTTGGGGCGCCCTACATGCTTTGGGTCTTTCGGTCGAGCGCTGGTGGCAGGCCGTGCGAGGACCCCGAGCAGCCCACTTCCTCCGAACCGCGAGCGCCATGTTGCTGGTTTTCGTTTTTGTTCAACTCACCTGGGTGTTCTTCCGGGCCTCCGATTTTGGCGTGGCCCAAAGTGTTCTGGATCGCATGTTCCTAGCTCCCATTAAAGGGGAATGGCAAGGCCATGGAGTTTCCCTGCGGTACCTGGTGCTTTGGGTGCCGATCGTGCTGCTGCATGCCACAACCCTCGTTCAGGATCGAATGGGGCGCAGGCTCCCGCGCCAAGGGCGCGCCCTGATGGCGGGCCTGATGCTGGCTGCCCTATTCCTGGTTCGCCGTGGGGAAGCCCATGAATTCGTCTACTTCCAGTTCTAATGCAAAGCCTTCGATCACGAAAAATGGGAAAGGGCGCGGGCCGACGGGGTTTGGCCGGTAGCCACACCCTGGTGGCATTGCTCACGTGCGCATTGGCCCTGGCGGTTTGGAAGGCAGCCAATGGTTATGCCCAGGCACCCGCACGCTTCGATCACAAAGTGCCCGAACGCATATGGTGGATGGGTGCGAAACTGGGTCCCTCTTGGAAGGGTGCCGACCTGGAAAGCGCGGATCTGATCTTTGCCGGCGATTCGCGCATCAAGGCGGGGATCGACCTGCCGCTGGCACGGAGCGAAGGCCTTCCATCGGTCTCGCGAATCTGGTGTGGGGGAGGCAATACCTCGGATCTGTTGAAGCCCCTATTGGAGTGGGAGGAGCCGCGTAGTCTCGTGGTGTCCCTCACTCCATTGGGATTTGCAGGATTGCCCAATAGGCACGTGGGGGAAACCCTGCGCGCCTTGAATCCCGCCTGCGATCCCAATGTGGCGCCTTGGCAGGTGGAGCGCTGGACGATAGGCGAGAAGGCCCATCTGATCGAGGCTGGATTCGACCCCATGGTCGCGGAAGGGACCATGCGATGGTGGATGAAGAAATACCAGGCCATGCGTTCGGATCACAAATCCACCAAGCGTTGGATCAACACGCCACGCATCGATCAGGGCCTCAACGGGTATGTGGATCGGTTGCGAAGTCTGTGGTTGTATCCCATGGAACCCTCCACCTGGAACCGTTCGTGGTGGCGCAAGGAAAACTCAGGCGGTAGCAACCATCGGTACACGCAGTCCCTTTCGCCGCGGAACCAGGAGCGGATCGATCAGGGTTATCAGGATCTGAAGCAAGTGATCTTGGAGCTCAAGGACAAGGGTTGGCGGGTCGCAGCGATTCGCATGCCCATCGCGCCAACCCTACACGCTGTGGAAGAGAACAGTGCCGCCGCCAACCGGGTCGACCAGCTCGTCGCCGAATTGGAAATCCCCTACAAGGATTTCGGCACCTGGCCCGGGGCCACTATCGATGGATCGCACCTCAACATGGCCGCGGCAGCACGGGTCACCACGGAGATCGCTGCCTGGGTACACGGGATCTGGCCCACCG
>JARGOW010000268.1 GCA_029212955.1 Planctomycetota bacterium
AAGCCGGACAGTAGCGGGTTTCCCAAACCCATGGGGTTTAGGGTGATGAACGTGGCTGCTGGGGGCAGGGCTGGATTGTTGATTTGGGATTCCTGGAGCTCCAAAGCCTCTGCAAAGAGCTCCACACCGAACTTCCAATCCTCGACAGCAGGCAGGTCTACGCTGGCCACCGAACCCATGCCAAAAAAGGCTGTGCAGCCCGTGATGCATTCGGGTACCCGCACGTAGGTCCGCTCTGTCCGCTTGGATTGGAAGGAACGTTTGGGTGGGGAAGCCAACCAATCCAATGCGTTTGGGCTTTGGAAACCGGGCACCTCGCAGTGTCCTGTAAAGAACGTGGCGCCCAGCTCTTGCCGGTCCGCCAGGTTTCCCATGGTCTCCAGGCCTTTCCATCGAAGCGCAATGGAGCGCGTGGGAAGTGGGCGCAGCTCGTTGGCTTTGGCGCGCTTGAGTTCCGCCAGTGTCCAAGTGGCGAGGCGTACGTGGTCCTTGGTGGGCGGGTCGATGCAGAGCAGCGCGCGATCCATGGATACCTCTGCGCAGAAATCCACGGGTTCCTCGATGCGTACGGTCCAGCCGCCCGGCCGGGATTCGACGGAACGCACCGGTGTTGGTTGCAGTCGACCTGACTTCGAAAGGAAAGCTGCGTGCAGTTCATCGATGGCCGGCAATGGGCCCGCCGGAGCGTCCAGCAAGAGCGTGCAAAGGTCCGAATACAGTACCTGGCTTTCGGGCAAAATCTTGAGGCGCACGGAATCGCCCAATCGCACTTCTTGGGTGTAGTCCAGAAGGGTCGCGCGTTGGGGCAGGTGCCCGCCAAGGGGTTCAAAAACGCCGCCGGCCCCCACGGCGATCGGTTCCTCGGTCGCATCGATTTGCAACAGGAAGGAATGGGACAGCGGAACCTGCAACGTGCGAGAGAGCAGCCGGTAGCTCCCGGAGGGGGCGGCCTGCATGGGGGGCGGCTCGGACTCGGGCTCGGCTTTGGGTTCGACGTGGGCTTCCGGCTGACGCACGACGATCTCGGGGGACTGTATGTCCGCAACCAGGGGCTGTTCCACCGCTGCGGCCGGCTCAGCCCCGGATTCGGGGGCCATGGCGGGCTCTTGCACCCCTTCGTCCGTGCCCCGATTCATGAACGCGACCCCCGCGCCAATGAGCAGCAGGATCAATGGTAGAAGGAGCAGCTTCTTTTGGTTCTCTTTGGGCATCGGAAGGAGAGGGGCCGCTGCTTTACGGGGTGTGAGTGGAATATTTGAGGGTTCGATGGAAACCCTGGCGGCTGGCCGCGGTCTAGAATGGACGAACGCCATGGTACGACTATTCCAAACAATACCGGTCCTCTTGCTGCTTTCCTTCGGGCTTCCCGCCGCGCAGGGGGGGCTGGATTCAAGTGACCTCGCCCATTCCATGTCCACAGGCCCGGGCAAGGAGATCCCTTCCAAGGTCAAAAACGATCTGCGAAGCCGGTACGAAAAGGATCGGCGAGGTGCCGTTCGCAAACTGGCGGACATTGGAAGCGAGGAAGCCTGGGACTTGATCCTCGTGGCCATGCAGGATGTGAAAGGTCAGGTGGCGGACGAAGCCCAATGGCAATTGACCTTTGCGCCGGCTCCCGACCCGGTGATCCAAAAACTGTATGGGGATTCTGGACTCAAGAGCAAAGACGAGTGGGTCGCCGCACGGGCGGCCGAGATTCTGGGCCAGGTGAAGGGGCCGGTGGATGGGGATGCCCTCATCAAAGTTCTTTCCAAGAAGCAGGTGTTGCAGACGGTGGCGGGGTTGGTCGCCCTTCAAAATCAACAGGCCCGGGGCGGGCTGGATTGGGGAAAGGGTGGGGAAAAGGCGCGGCTCAAGTCCGCGCGCAAAGTGGCCAAACTGATCCATGCGGATCCTGCTGTGGCGAGCCAGGCCCTGTTGGCCTACGCGGAATTGGATCGGGAAGGCGCCCTCGCCGCCTGTGAAAAAGCAAGCCAGAACAAGGCGCCCAGGGTGCGCTCGGCAGCACTCTTGGCCAGTCTTCGAGTCGAATCACCGTCCACCTTGAGCATGGCGGCGCGCTTGGCCGGGGACGAGGACAGCGGTGTGCGTTCGGTGACGCAGGGTGTTTTGCAGCGTATGGGAACCAAGCAATCCCTACAGCTTTTGATTCAGCGATTGGATGCGGAGCCCCGGGAAAAGCTCCTGCTGGAACTTGTGCCGCGCTTGCAATCCATGACCGGGTTTAAGGGGGGGCGCAACAGTCGCCCTTGGAATCAATTTGCCGGGGATCTGCCCGACGATTGGCAGGCGGAGGAGCCCGAGGAGCGTTCGGAATTCGGGGATGACAAGGAACAGGGACAGGTATCGAGCGTCTCCCAGAGTGCAGGATTGCCCACCTACTCGGACCGCATCGTTTACCTGATGGACTTTTCTGGTTCGATTTGGAACGAGCAAGCCAATGGGAAGACGCGCAAGCAGATGTTGGATCCCCTGTTGCACAAGACCTTGGACGCACTGCGAGACGGGACCCATTTCAACCTGGGGCCCTACACGGGAGCCGTCAAGCCGTGGCAACGGTCCTTGATCGAAGCCAAAGCGAGCAAGGTCAAAGCGGCCCACAAGTTCATCGATCAGATCAAGATTACGGGGCCCGGCGATTTCTATCTGGCGGTTCAATGGGCGCTTGAAGACCCGCTTGTCGACACGATTTGCGTGCTCACCGATGGCGCGCCCAGCGGCGGACGCCATTGGCGCATGGAACAAATCACCGAACGGCTTCTGGCCCAAGGGGAATTGCGGCCCATTCGGTATGACGTGGTTCTGGTGGATGCCCCCAATGGTCTTAAGCGCCATTGGCAACGGTTGGCCGACGAAACCGGTGGGACCATGCAGGCCATGAAGCTGGAGGATTGACGCGGCTGGTGGGGTTGGGCCCATTGGGCTTGGACGCACCAAGCAACCGGCGGTTCCCGTCGCTCCCGCGGGGCGCCTGGGGTGACGTTGGATCTACTCCCGGGTGAACAACCGGAATTGGAAGCGACCGTGTGCTTTCCCATTGCGGAAGGTACCCATCAACCCGGCTGCCATTCGTACCGCCCGTGCTTTGGCGGGGGAGAAATTGCGGGTTCTGAAATCCAATTCATCGGGCTCCGGTGCCGGCTGTACACCCAATCGATCTTGCAACTTCCATCCGGCCGTGCGGGCCTCGTCCTCCACCGTTGCCGGTTCAATGGCTTGGTAGGGGCCGATGTTGGGGTCGGGGGAGAGCACGTATTCCACGCCGCCGGGCCCGCCGCGTTTGGCACGCATGGCTTCCGTGGAGGCGTGGACGGAGCGCGCGGACACAAAGCCGATCAGTAACTTGCCTCCGGGCTTGAGCCAGGTCGCCATGGCTTCCATCAGTGAGTGCCGTTCCGCTGCGGAGATTCCTTCCAGGCGATACAAGCAGGTGATGACGTCGTAGGTGCCGGGGCCGGGATCGGCTTCGTCCCATACGAAGGCCTGGCCCTTGGGGAAGGTGCGGTCGGCGCACCAGCGCGCTACCTCAGCGCTGCGTTCGACCACATCGAAGTGGTATCCGCGGCGCGCCTTACTGAGGCCTTCGGTGAGGATTCCGGTGCAGGGAAGCACGTCGAGCCAACGGGGCGCGTCCGTGCCCTTCTCCACGGATTTTTGTCCGGTGGGGATCATCTGATCGATGGCAGCGGTCCAAGCGCGGGTTTCCCAGGCGCGTGCTTTGTTGTGGCGCAGACCATTCAAAACGCGCGCACGCTGGTAGATGGCGAGCAGGTCGGGTTCCCAATCCTCGGGATTCGTGGAGGAGGGGATGGGCCGGCCGGCGTAGTGGTTGTAGCTGGTGACCTGGGCCAGGGGGCGGCGTTTGGGACCCTTCTTGGGGCGGATCTTGGCATAGCCCAGGGCCAAAACCGCGACCACCAGTCGGTCGGCGGGCAATCCGATCTTGGCGCGCACCTTATCCGCGCCCCCGGTTTGGGTGATCCAGAAAGTGCCGAGCCCCAGGGCTTCCGCGGCCAGGCTCATATTCTCGATCAGCGCACTGGCGGTTTGAATGTTGGCGTGGTTTTCCTCGGAGAAATCCCGGCCGTAGGCCACCACGATGTTCACGGGCGCGTTGCCCATTTGGGTGGAGAGCTCGGCCAGCTCCCTGTTGATCGCCGGATCGTCCACGGCGATCAGATCCCACATCTGATAGTTGCAGGAGCTCGGGGCCCAAATACCCGCGTGCATGATCTGGTCGATGATCTCGCGCGGGACGGGCGTGTCCTCGAATTTGCGGATCGAGCGCCGGCTGTACAGAACCTCCCAAAAATCCCGGGCGGGCAGGGACCCCATGGGCATCCAGCTGCCGTCATCGGGCTGCAAACCCCCGCGCTCGGCGGGGTCGGGTCACTTACTGGTAGCGCTTGCCCTTGTGGTCGATCCAACCGCCGGGCTTGCGTTTGGTGGGGCGGTCCGCCCGGTGGGTGAAGTGGATGACTCCACCCTTTTCGTTGTATTCGTAACGACCCTGGATCTGGATCGTGTCGCCCTTCTTGAGGGTGGTGATATAGGGGGCGTCGTCGATGTTGTGGGCTACCTTGCCGGTGAAGTCCAGGGCCTCGTCCAATTCGAGTAGGAATTGCTGGTGTCGCGATCCTTCGTTGTCATCGGCCAAAAGATGCACAACCTTGCCCTCCGTTGTGACCCAAACGCTAGATCGCTGGGCTTTGAACTGCTGATAGACGTAGTCCACCCCATTATCGGTCTTAGGGGCGGTTTTTGGGGGTGTTTGGGTGGGGGCTTTGGCTTTGGGGGCGGGATCCTGGGCCTTGGCGGAGGGGGCCGGATCGTTGGCTCGGGAGTCGGCGGTTTCGGTGGCCTGGCCGCGTTGGTCCACGGTATCGCCCTTGTCCTGACCTAGCAGGTCGATGCCGGTGAACTTTTGCACGATGAGTGCTCCCACGACGACCACGATGGCGAGCAGGCCCTTGGCGCCGCCCAACTTTCCCTTGCTGCTTGTTTCGGACATGGGGGCTAGCTTAGCCGAGCGGATCCCGGTCCCGGCGTTCCGGCCATCGGAAACGTCATGGACTCCGCGCCTTGCCAGGCCCCTGGGGCCTTCTCTAACATGGTTTTCATGGATCGGGACACTTTTGGAACCGCGGGACGTTGGGCCATGGCCCTGCTCGCCCCGCTTGCACTCGCCGCCTGCGCACTGCTGCCGCCCACCACAGCGGTGGCCATGGCCCCCTCGCCAAAGCGGCCCGAGGGTCCGGGGGAGCGCATCTCGCGCAACTCCGGGGGGCAGATCACCTCATCAGCGGAGTATTGGATCGATGCCGAAGGCAACGAAATTCGCCATGGTGTGGAGGCCCAATTTTGGCCCGACGGGAGCCCTAAGGCCCACAGGGAATTCAACCAGGGAACGCCCTCGGGCCGTTGGAAAACTTTCTATCAGGACGGGACCCTGCGCTCGGACCACGAACTGCAACCGGGGCAGGCCACGCCCATGGTGTACTTCCATCCCAACGGGCAGGATGCTGCCAAAGGGCTAGCTGTGGCGGGACAGCGCACGGGCGATTGGAGCTATTGGTTCGCTAGCGGAGTTTTGGCCGAGGAAGGCGGGTACTTAAAAGGCAGGCGTCACGGGCCTTGGCGCTTTTACTTGAAGGACGGAAAGCTCAAAGAAGAGGCCCTCTACGAGTCTGGCAAGCGCGTGGCTCGCTGATCGCCTTATGCGAATCGCGGGTGCTTTGAAACCGGCGAGGCTTGGCGAACGGGGAGCGCTAAGGGGCCGTCGCAGAATTGCGCCGAAGATTTGGCAACCGCGCAGATGGGGGA
>JARGOW010000269.1:0-399 GCA_029212955.1 Planctomycetota bacterium
CGCCCAAGCTGGAGATCTCATCGGAACACCGCCGATTGCTCGAACAGCAATCGGACGACGCAACTCAAACCCGACCCAGTGCGCCCCGGCACCTGGAACACGAACGGGATTGCTACATCTGCAAGGAACCCTTCACCCAGCTGCACCACCACTACGATTCCATGTGCCCGGCTTGCGCGGAGCTCAATTGGATCAAGCGCCACCAAACCGCTGACCTGACGGGGCGTGTAGCCCTGGTGACCGGCTCCCGGGTCAAAATTGGATACGAGATCTGTCTTTTCTTGCTGCGGGCCGGTGCCCGTGTTTTAGCGACCACTCGATTTCCGGCGGACTCCGCCCGACGGTTTTCCGGAGAAGTCGACTTTGCCGATTGGGAGGGACGCTTGCAAATCCATGCAC
>JARGOW010000269.1:409-5816 GCA_029212955.1 Planctomycetota bacterium
GGAGTCTTTTGCAAAGCACCTGCTGGACCGGGGCGACCGCCTGGACTTCCTCGTTCACAACGCCTGCCAAACCGTGCGTCGGCCCCCGGCCTACTACGAGCATTTGATCCGCCGGGAGGATCCTACAGATCTGCCCCCGAAAGCGGCGGCCTTGCTCCGTGACCATCTGAGTCTGCTGAAATCCCTTGAAGCGCAGATCCAGGGAACCCCTGAAGAAACGGAAACAAAAGCCCTGGGCCTCACCCAATCCGCCCATCTGAGTCAAATCGACCTGTTGGGCGAAGCGGGGCAAAAGCACCTGTTCCCGGGCGGCATGCTCGACGGGGAAGGAAGCCAACTGGACCTGCGCGGATTGAACTCCTGGCGCATGGACCTCCATCAGGTCCCCACTGTGGAGTTGCTCGAGGTTCAATTGGTCAATTCGGTGGCGCCATTCGTTTTGACCGCGCGGCTCAAGCCGCTCATGGCACAGGTGGAAAGTCCCGACAAACACGTGGTCAATGTCTCGGCCATGGAAGGGCAATTCTACCGAACCTTCAAGACCACTCGACACCCCCACACCAACATGGCCAAGGCTGCGCTCAACATGATGACGCGCACCTCAGCCGCGGACTTCGTTCGCGACGGCATCCACATGAATAGCGTGGATACCGGATGGGTCACCGACGAGGATCCCTTCGAAAAAGCTGTGCTGAAGGAGGATGCCCAGCGCTTCGCTCCGCCGCTGGACTCGATCGATGGCGCCGCCAGGGTCCTCGATCCCATTTTTACGGGGTTCAACACGGGCACCCATTGCTGGGGTCAATTTCTGAAGGACTACGCGCCCACCCGCTGGTAAACGGACTCTAGTCCACGTCCGGATCGATCCCTGTCACCGGTTCCGGATCCTCGCAACCCCAGCAGTAAATCATGTGCAGGAAAATGGCGGCGGAGAGGCCCGCGGCCCCGAAGATCATGCACATGACCATGATCTGATAGCGTGCTGCGACAGGGGGCGCGATACCCGAGAGAATCTGCCCGGTCATCATGCCGGGGATGGAGACGAGTCCCACGGCGAACAGGGAATTGGTGATGGGGATCATCGCCGCGCGGAATGCCGTGGATCTGGCCACCTCGGGCTTTTCCCCACGTTCCAGCTCGCTAAAGATGCGCTCGGCCGCCAGGGAAACGCTATTGAGAGCCGCGGAGAAAACCATGCCCGCGATGGGAATGAGATACCGGGGCGAGTACCAGGGCGTCAGGTCGAGCACACCGAAGGAAATCCAAGCCAGCGTCCCGCCGCCGCCCAAGGCAACCGCCAAAAGTGACTTGCCGAAAAGCTGTTTCCGCCGCATGGGGACCGTTCGCAGTGCGATCCAACTGGCCGTCAAGGTCATGACCCCCATGATGGCCAGCACGATCCAAGGACCTTCCGCCGCGAAGATGTGGACCAACAGAAAGCCCACCAACAGGAGTTGGGCCAGCATACGCGAGAGAGCGTAAATGGCGCCCTTTGCACCCAGACTCCACCGGTGCATGAGCCAAACCACCGCCAGCGCGGGCAAGGCGACCAGGGACAGCCGCCCCAGGCTGATGGGACGAATGCCTTCCTCCACAGCCAACACTGTCGCAAGGTTCAAACGTCGATCTCCTTGAGCCTCAACTGCCACCATCCCACGTCCCAGTAGCGATCCATTTTGATTCCCACCTGACTCATGACCCCTACGGACTCGAAGCCAAAAGACTCATGCAGGGCCACGGAAGCTGGATTGGGCAGGGTGACCCCGGCGATCAGTCGATGCAAACCCAGGGCCTTCAGCCGCGGAATCAAGGTTCCATAAAGCCTTCGACCCAAGCCCTGACCGCCCTCACCGGGCGCCAGGTACACGGTGGTTTCCGCCGTGATGTCATAAGCCGGTCGCTCACGGAAGGGGCCCGAATAGGCGTATCCAATGATCTGCCCCGCCCGCTCCGCCACGAACATCTGACTGCGACCTTCGCGTTTGAACTGCGCCATCCAATCACGCTTTTCCTTCACTTCCCAAGGGTGAAGGTCAAAGGTCGCCACGCTGTGGTGCACGTAGTGATTGTAAATTTCACAGATGCCCGCCAAGTCCTCGGGCGTACCGTGGCGAATGACCCAGGGTTCCCCCGCTTTCGGATTCTCTTGCATCATCGTATCAGCTCCAATGCTTCCAGTTCTTTCAGGCGGTCCCGTTGGGATGCGGCATCTTCGAAACGCAGTTCTTTGGCACACATATGCATGTCCGCACGAACCTTTTCGATTTCACCCCGCAGTCGCGACGGGGACCAAGCCGCCTCCGGACTTTCCGCAGCCTTTCCACCCAACGAATCGGGGATCTCGGGCACGCTCGGGTAGTCCATGTCGTACAGGGCTTCCAAGGACTCACGCACGGGTTTGATGACCGTCTGGGGAACGATTCCGTGCTCCGCGTTGTACTCGATTTGAAGCTTGCGGCGGCGGGTGACCTCCTCCATACATTTGCGCATGGAATCGGTTATTTTGTCCGCATAGAAAATCACGCGCCCATCGGCGTTGCGGGCCGCCCGGCCACAGGTCTGCACCAGGCTGGTTTCCGCCCGGAGGAAGCCCTCCTTATCGGCGTCCAGAACCGCCACCAAAGCCACCTCGGGCAGGTCCAAACCCTCGCGTAGCAGGTTGATTCCCACCAATACGTCGAATTCACCCAAGCGGAGATCGCGCAGAATTGCCGTGCGTTCAATGGCATCGATTTCCGAGTGAAGATAGCGCACGCGCACGTTTAGATCCTCGTAGTAACTTGTCAACTCCTCAGCACTGCGCTTGGTCAACGTCGTCACCAGGGCCCGCCAACCCTGCTTGGTGACCTTGCGTATTTCGTGCAGAAGATCATCCACCTGGCTACCCGCGGGACGCACTTCGATCTCAGGGTCCAGGAGTCCGGTGGGCCGAACCACCTGTTCCACCACGTGCTTGCCCGAATGCTCGAATTCATAGGCCCGGGGCGTGGCGGACACATACACGTTTTGTCGCGTCAGCGTCTCGAATTCTTCAAAACGCAAGGGACGGTTGTCCATGGCGCTGGGCAGGCGGAAACCGTGTTCCACCAGTGTGGTTTTGCGCGACCGGTCGCCCTTGAACATGGCCCCCACTTGGGGGACTGAAACGTGGCTCTCATCCACCATCAGCACCCAATCGTCGGGGAAGTAGTGCAAAAGGGTAAAGGGCGCTTCGCCCGCGCTGCGGCCGTCCATGTACCTGGAGTAGTTTTCAATTCCGTTGCAGACCCCGGTCGTGCGCAGGAGTTCCATATCGTAGCGGGTACGCTGTTCCAGGCGCTGGGCCTCTAGCAGGCGATCCTTCATGCGCAATTCCTTGAGCCGCACCTCCAACTCCTCCTCGATCAAGGGAATGGCGCGCTCCAACCGGTCCTCCGGGGTCACGTCAGGGTTCGCCGGATAGATTTTTACGCTCTTCTGTTCGCCCAGAATTTCCCCAAGGAGCGGGTTCACCTCGACGATGTTCTCGATTTCATCGCCGAAAAACTCGATGCGCAGGACCCGGTCTTCCTCATAGGCCGGGAACACTTCGACCACGTCCCCGCGCACCCGGAAGGTGCCACGCCGGAAATCCAGGTTGTTGCGCGCATATTGCATCTGGGTCAGGTTGCGTAACAGGTCATCGCGCTCAATCTCTTGCCCCACCCCCAGGGTGATCGACATGCGGCTGTAATTGGACGGGGACCCCAGGCCGTAAATACAGGACACCGAAGCGACGATAATCACATCCCGGCGGTCGAGCAGGGAGCGCGTCGCGCTGTTGCGCAGGCGCTCGATGTTCTCGTTGCGACTGGCGTCCTTCTCGATAAAGGTATCGCTGGAGGGTAGGTAGGCTTCGGGCTGATAGTAGTCGTAGTAGCTGACGAAGTACTCCACCGCATTGTTGGGGAAGAGTTCTTTGAACTCACCGAACAGCTGGGCCGCCAGAGTCTTGTTGGGGGACAAAATCAGGGTCGGACGATTCACCTTGGCGATCACTGAGGCCATGGTGAAGGTTTTGCCTGAACCGGTAATCCCGAGCAGCGTTTGGTGCTCCGCCCCCCCTTCGATGCCCGAAACTAGCCCCTCGATGGCCTGGGGCTGGTGCCCGGTGGGTTCGAAGGGGCAAGTTAACTGAAAGAGGGAATCCTTGGATTCAGGGTTGGGTAGGGATGTGGCCACGGCGCTATTGTGCCGCAGGGCCCCCACCGGTCCACCTTCACACCCCTTTCTTTACCTTGTGGCCGGGGTTTCGTACCTTTCCAGGGGCTCTCCACCCCCTCCCAACCGACCTAGCTCCCATGATCATCACCTGCCCGGCCTGCAAAGCACAGGCCAAGCTCCCCGATAGCAAAGAAGGCGCCAAGGTTCGCTGCGGCGAATGCGACCGCATATACAAGGCCGTGGGCGCCGGTCGCGGCACCAAGGGACCGGCCAAGACCGATCCCACACGCTATTTCATCATCGGTGGCGCCGTGGTCCTGTTGCTGATCCTGTTCGTGATCACCAAGCAGGCCCCGGACAAACCCGCCCCCGTGGAGGAGACCGTCCAGGCTGAGGTGAAGCCCAAGGAAGCCGCCCCCGAGGATTGGACCGCCCCCTCCGTGCAGATGGCTGTGAAGCTGCACGAGTTGGCCTTCGCCAAGAACAAGCCCCTGCTGCGCGCCAACCTGCATGGGCAAGCCATTTTTGACCTGCAACTGGCCGAAGGTGAAAAGTCCAAGGACATCAAACTCCTGGCCCCTGCCGAGCAGCAAAGCATCCTGGATGCCGCGGCCGATGACATTCTGACCGGGGACCTGGTCGCCGACTGGGAGCCCTTCGATGGCAAGGTCATCCCCTTCGAAGAGTGGACCGTATCCATGCCGAAAGACGGCATTGTGGTGCGCTTGGAAGTGGCCCCGCGGGACACGGACTCCTCCCTGCTAAACCGCAATGTGGAATGGCATCTGATCAAAAAGGGCTCGAGCTACAAAGCCTTCCGCTGGATGCGCTGGCTCAGCCCCGAAGAAATTGCGGCCGCCAACAAGAAGAAACGCGCCCGCAAGTACGAGCAAACCACCCTTTCGGACGGCTCCATCGTCATCGAGGGAAAGGTTCGTGTGATCCCCTACATGGACGAAACACCCCAGGAGCAACGGGATGAAATCGATGCCATGATCGTGGAAATGCTGGACCCGGAAAGCCGCCCCTTCGCCATCATTCGCAAACTCGAGGAGATTGGCAAACCAGCTATTCCCGGGCTGCTAACCCACATGGCGACCACCCCGCTGGAGACCGCGGAGCAAGCCGAAGGGCTCAATCTGATCAACAAGACCCTGGAGCGCATCACAGGACACCGCACGACCTTTAAAGTGTCGGAGTTGGTGGGCGCCACCCGGGAGAAGCA
>JARGOW010000270.1 GCA_029212955.1 Planctomycetota bacterium
CGGCTGCCAATCTGAGCCCTGAGGAAGAGGCCGCATTCCGCAGTGGCCTCACCGTGGGCCACAAGCGGGGAGCCTACAACTGCGGAACCGATTACCACTGGAGTCGGGGGGTCTACGTTCGGATTCCGTTCCGAACCAATTGCAATACCACCTTCCGGGAGTATTTCCTTGGTGCTTGGGTCAATGATGCGGGCTCTTCATCGAACGCAAGCAATAGCCTCGCGGGGGGAATGTATTCCCTATGGGGAAGCCTGCTAGAGGATTCCTTGAGTTCATGGAGTACGGCGGGTTGTGCTCCGTTTGTGAATTACTGTGCAGCTGTACCGAATTCTTCCGGTTTCGCGGGAGTCGCTGCGGCCACAGGGTCCCAATTCGCATTGACGAATGACTTCACCATGCATGCCTCGGGTTTGCCCCAGAACGTGTTTACCTTCATGCTGGTCGGAACCGAGGATGTTTTCTTTCCCAACCCGGGCGGGAGTTTAGGCAACCTCTGCGTGGGAGGTGCCTTGGGCAGGTTCAATCAGGCTCTTCAATTCACGGGGGCCTCAGGCACGGCCAGCCATGCCGTTGACTTGCAAGCGATTCCTAAGCCGAATGCCGCACCTGTTCCTGTTCAGGCGGGGGAAACTCTGCATTTCCAGTGGTGGCACCGGGATACGGTCCTTGGTGCTCCTGCCTCCAACTTTACGGATGGCTTGCGCGTGACCTTTATCTAGGACCTTGGGTGGACGGCTGAGCGGGGAGGGTTTTACGTGCGGCTCGAGGTGCCAGCTAGGCGGGGCCGGACACCGTATTCCGATTGACTGTGGAGGTTGTCTGGCTGCCGCATCTCTACTTTGACACCCCTTTGGTATAGTTGACGAACTGCGAGCCTAGGCTCTATCTACTGGGCTTTGTTCTTCCAATCCGGCGAATTCACATGCGTTGCTACTTTCAAAAAGCCAAATTCATTCCGCTGCTTCTTCTGGGACTAGCCGGCGGGGCCTTTGCCCAAGGTTCCACTTGCGCGAACGCTACTCTGATAGGCCCGGGCTCTTATGCGGGGTTTTCGATTGGGGGCGCTTCACAGTTCTTTAGGGTGGTCGTCCCGGCCAGGCACAAGATTGAGTTTAGCGAAACAAGAGATACGAATGATTGCATCTTCAGCATGACCGATTCGGCGTGCAGCTATATCCTCACATCTAGTTTGGGTGGCCCTGGACTGAATTACATGTCTTGGAAGAACCGAACGAATGCTGCAGTCTCGGTGACTATTGAAGCGTTCCGGTTTGTGGGTGCTACCGGCGGGGGGATATACGACTTTGACCTCGAGCTCAATCCCATTTCATGCCCGACGGATGCTTTCGGAAGCAACTATGACTGCGCCAACGCAGTTGATTTGGTCGACGGGACGTACCTTGACCTGTGGGTGACAGACCTCACCGGGGATCACTTTGGGTTTCACGTTCGCGCAGGGGAGACGGTTCGAGTGGGATTATCGCACAACGAAGCGGAAGGCAACGTGGATGGATTCCTCCGCGCGGCGAATTCCGTCGAATGTGGTACGGGGTACAACGGGGGGCTTGAGTTGTTGGCGTTTGCTAGAACCGATAATGATCAGGAATCTTTGACTTGGACAAACTCCACTGGCGTTGATGTGGATGTGGCCTTGGAAGTGAAGCTTCGCAGCGCGTTGAACGTGGACTGCAACACCTATGATCTAGTCCTCCATGGTTCAGGTGATCTTGGCGGCGCCGCGATCGGTCCAGCATTCTGTTCCCCCTGGAATTCCAACTCCACGGGCGTGCCCACGCGCTTGTCCGGTCATTGGGGTAGTGGCATTGGTAGCGGCCTACACTTGGAAGTGACCGATGGGCCGCCAACCCAATTCGGTTACTTCATCGTAGGGTCCGGTATTGCTGGCTCAGGGATAGGGATCTCCCTTGGGCGTGTTTGCTTTGACCGTTCCAGTGGCCATTCCTTTGGGCGCTACAACGTGGGCAGTGGTTCGATGAATTCCACGGGCAGATTCGACGTGTTGGGTACCCTGCAAAATGCCGCCGGGACTTCTACAGGTACCAGCGGATTCGACGTACCCAGTACTCTGCCCATATTCGGGCTCCCTACGATCTCGTCCGGATCGACTTGGCACTTCCAGGTTTGGCACCGCGAGGATGGGGGCTACTCCAACTTTTCGAATGCCCTGTCGGTGACTTTCTAGGGAAGCCAAACGGGGGGCAGCGGTTTGCCAAGTGTTGCTTCGGCAGAACCATTTGCCTTCGGGTTCCAGCTTTCCGCATGCAGGCTTTCGTTTGTGGCTTGGGATGGTTGTTCGCTGGCACCGGGTTATGCGCCCCGTTGCGCTTCCGAGGTGGCAAGGGCTGCATCCTGTTGCCCTGTTTACAGTGGGATTGCCTTTCGGGCTTTGTCCAGCAGCTACGTGCGCGGTTCATCCGCCTTCGGGCAATCCGCTTCGAGGCAACGCTTGGCAGGGCTCTGGTAGAGCATGTGAGGGTGGACTTCGGAGTGGTATGTGTGGCCTTCGCCGTGCATGAGTTTGATCGGGCGCCCGTCGCCTATCGCGGCCCTGATGGGGCTGAGGCGCGGGGACATCTTGGCACATTCGGCGGCGCGGAAGGCGACGGTTTGTGGACGCGTGTTGGACGCGAGTACGGCATGTAGGAAGGAGCGGGCGACGTCGCGGGTGATTTGCGCGGACAGGGATCGCGGATTCTGGTTGCCTTCGGCGCGATCCAGGAAGGTGCGCAGGAAGGTGCGCAGGTGGGTGCGCAGGTGGGTGGGCAGGATCTGTTTGAGGGGGGGCGGTCTGGGATTGGGCGCGCCGGAAAACGGACGGCGGAGCGGCCGGGCTGGAAAGTGGGCTCACCCGATAGAGACTGGGTGATGTTCCATGGGTGGCAGGTGAGCTGGATTGTTTCGAATAGAAGTCCGTGGGAGGGATTGCCAAATGGAACCACCCACGCGCGTTACGGGAACGGCGCTGGTGTCATTGCCTTGCTTTCTCAATCAGTGGCCCAAGCGCTCGGCCAGGTCGCTCGAAGAGTGGCTTTTCGAGTCGCCGCAGATGGCGATGCGGGCATGGATCTTCTCGGCGGTGGCGCGCTCGGGGACCTGGTCGGCGGTCCAGTCGGTACCTTTGCAGTAGACGTTGGGGCGCAGAATCTCGATCAGTGCGTCTGCTGTGGGCTCGGCGAAGCTGGTGACGAAATGCACGCATTCCAGGGCGGCGAGCACTTCCATGCGTTCGACGAGGGGGACCAGGGGGCGGCCGGGGCCTTTGTTGCCGCGCACACTCTTGTCGGAATTGAGGGCGACCACGAGCAGGTCGGCCTCCTGGGCGGCAGCTTGCAATAAGCGGATGTGCCCCACGTGCAGCAGGTCGAAGCAGCCGTTGGTGAGCGCGATCGTACGACCGGCTTCGGTGTGCTTTTGCAGCAAGGGCGCCAGGTCGGCGTAGTTGGCAAAGACTTCAGCCTTCATTGGAATTCCCCCGGCAGTTCCTTCCATCCCATGGCGATATGGAAGCGGGCGACCTGAATTGGCAAGCCTGCGGATGCGCCAAGGTGCTCGCCGTGGATGGGCCACTGGGCGGGCACAAATTCTCGTAGCTTTTGCACACTCACGAAAACTTCTCCATCATTTCCCGGGCGGCGCCCAGGGCGCGGTCGGGGGTGATGCGCGTCATGCAGCGGTGGTCGGTGGGGCACTTCTTGAGGCAGCAGGGGCGGCAGTGCACGGGCTCGATCAGGACCCGTTGGCGCTCCAGGTGGTGATGAGTGGTGCGGTGGTCGGTGGGGCCGATGGGGACCACCACGGGGATGCCTTGCGCCACGGCGAATTGGCGCGGGCCGGTGTCGTTGGCGATGACCAGGCGGGCGCGTTCGACCAGGGCGGCGACCTGGCCCAGGGAGAAGACCGGGTCGGTGAGGGGGAAGCACTGTCCGGTCATGGCATCGGCGATGCGGTGGGCGATGGCCTGTTCGCCGGGGCCGGTGGGGATGATGGCTTGCAGGCCGTCCTCGTCGCGCAATCGGTCCAGGGTGGCAGCGAAGTGTTCCACGGGCCACAGTTTGCTGGCACCGAAAGCCGCGCCGGGAATGACCACGCACATGGGCTGGTCCGTATCCACGCCTGCGGCGACCAGTTGATCCTGGACCATGCGACGGTTTTCCTCGCTGACCGGCACGTCCAGTTGTTCGCCGTCATCGGGCAAGCCCAGGGCGCGTGGTAGAACCAGGTAACGGTCGATCATGGATACGGGCACGCGCCGACGGTCTTCGCCCGGGGGATGCAGGCGATGGGTCAGCATGGTGCGACGCATGAGGTCGCGGCTGTAACCCACGCGCATGGGGATGCGGGCCATGAAGGGTCCGAAGGCGCTGCGCGGGGAATCCGGGAAGAGCACGGCCATGTCGAAGTCGTGCTCCTTCAGCTGGGCGATGCGTGCCTTGGTGTTCGCGAATCCCTTGCCCGGATCGGGTAGGAAGTGATCCACGTAGGGCAGGTCCTCGATGATCGTGTTCAAGTGCGGGCGCCCTTCGACCCACAGTTCCGCGCCGGGAATGCCCTTCTTGAGCGCGCGCAGGGCGGGTGTGGCCATAACCACATCGCCGACCCAATTGGGAATGCGGCACACGATGCGCTTGGGTTGCTTCCAGTCGGTCCAAACGTGGGACGGGGGGACGCGGAGGACTTTTGCGTTGGCGTCGGTCACGGGATTGAAGGCGCGAAAGCTCAAAAAGGCCTAGAGGAAGAAGTCGCTGCCGGAGGCGGTGGCTTCGATGGATTCGGTGGCATTGCGCGGATCTTCGATCATGGAATCGATCCACCAGTTCACCTTGTTGTACAGGCAGGTCACTTCGGCGCACTCTTCTTGCGCGTTGAAACCATTCAGCAGGCCCGCCAGTTGTTGGTTGGTCTCCACGGAAGCCTCTTGGCCCGCGTAGGCTTCTTTTTCGGCAAGCTTGGCCTTTTCCACGCCGCGGTGTGCGGGGCAGTTGAAGAGGCCGGTGGGCGTGAGTACTTGGCGCAGGGCCTGCATGTGGCAGGTGCGCGGTTGGTGCGTGTAGTCCTTCCAGGAATTTTCTTCGAGCAGGCGCAGGTTGATGCTTTCGAAGACCTGGAACGTGCTGGTTTGCAGTTCCTTGGCTTCGTTGACCGCGCTGCGGATGGTCGCCACGACCTGGCTCTCTTCGTCGGAGATCTTGGAAGGGTCCATCACTTCGGCCCCGTCGCTTTGGCGTTCGAGCACGGGCTTGAAGGAGATGTAGTCGAAGCCGTACTCGAGTGCGCGCGCCGCGGCGGGAACAATCTCATGGATGTTCTCGAGTAGGGAGTTTTCCTCGCGCGAAGCACCGGACCACACGATCACGTAGCTGAAACCCAACTTGGGTTTTGGGTGCTGGGCCTTCAGCTCGCGCATGGAAGCGCAGATGACGTCCAGGTTGATGGCATTCGAGTTGGGCTTGTGCATGGCTACGAACAGTTCGTTCGAAGCGGAGTCCAAGGACAAGCGGATCCAATCCTGTTCGTCCATAAAAGCCGCGGCCTCCTGCAGGCGATCCCCGCGGCTGCCGTTGGACACGACGGCCACCTGGAGCTGCATGTCCTCTTTGAGGAAGCGCACGAAGTCCACGAAACCCGGATACAGGGTCGGCTCACCGCCGCCGATCAGGATCACCGAACGCAATCCGTGGGCGGCCATCCACGAGATGGATTCGCGCAGGTTTTTATCGGCCAGGCGATGGCCGGTATTCAGAATGTCCCAGTCGATGCAGTGGGTGCAGCGAGAGTTGCAGGC
>JARGOW010000271.1 GCA_029212955.1 Planctomycetota bacterium
TCTCGCCGGCCCGAAAAAATTTGCCCCGGGAACCAAAATGGAGTTCCAGGGCTTGGGTCTCTCCCGGTAGGGGTAGCAGGTACTTCCACCTCAAACCCGAGTCGCCCTCCAACCGCGCCTCAAAAGGCAGATCACCCATCAACCCCGCACTCACCTGGCCCTCAGCCACCCCACCGGAAACCGACCCGCTGACAGCACCGATCAACCCGGAATAACGCAACTCCCCGCGCAAGTTCCCATCGCTTTCCTCCAGTCGTAAAGCCACCGATTGACCCATGTAGTCCGCGTCATAGCTTCCAGAAAAACCCGGAGAGCCACCGCAGGACAGAAACGTAAGGAACAGGACCAGGGCGCCGATGGATCGTTGCATGGGATGAAGCTGGGTTGAGCAGGTCGATCTATTGTAGATATCCATAACAGGGCGGGGCGAATTCGAAATAGGGGTCCCAGGGAATTCGTATCAAAGGGCATACTCAAATTTCCATGGAACAACACATCAAGCAGGATTGGAATGGCTTTTGGCCGCAGTTGGATTTTGCAGCGGCGGGGGAGCGTTTGCGGGGCACGATTCTGGAGACGCCGTTGGTGGAGCTGCCTTCGCCTGGGCATGGGATCGAAGTGTTGGGTAAGATGGAAAACCGGCAGGTGGGGCGGGCTTTTAAGGCGCGTGGGGCTTGGAACCAGTTGACCCAATTGAGCGAAGCGGAACGTGGGGCGGGAGTGGTGGCGGTGAGTTCGGGGAACCATGGCATGGCGGTGGCATGGGCTTCGAACCTGCAGGGCGTGCCCTGTACGATTTGCATGCCGGAAAACTCCTACGCGAGCAAGATCGAAGGTTGCCGTGGTTGGGGAGCGGAGGTCGTGTTGCGTCCCAACCGCACGGAGTCGGAAGCGGCCTGTGCGGAACGCGAGGCCGCGGGCGCCACCCTCATCCATCCCTATGATGCCGAGCGAACCATCGAGGGCGCGGGCACGGTGGGCTTCGAGATCGCCAGGCAAACCGAACCCGTCGACCTCGTGCTGCTCCCCATCGGCGGAGGTGGCTTGGCAGCCGGGTCCTCCCTGGCTTTGCGTCGGGCCTGGGGCGACGACGTCACGATCGTGGGCGTGGAACCCGAGGGCGCACCGGGCATGAGCTTGGCCTTGGAACGCGGCGAATCGGTGATGCTGGATCCGGTGACCAGCGAAATCCAGGGGTTGACGTCGCCCTACGCGGGAGACCGCAATCGGCGAATCTGTGAGGCCACCCTGAACGCGACCTGGACGCTCAGCGATGCGGAAATCCTCGATGGCATGGGGCGACTTCAGGAGTTTGGCGAGATCGTGGAGCCGGCGGGTGCGGCGGCTTATGCCGCAGCCTGCCATGCTGGCAAGGCGCTGGGAAGGGAGAGCGTAGGGGACCGGCCCTTTCGGGTATTGGTCATAGTGAGCGGCGGAAACGGGCCCGGGACGCCTTCCTAGGCGCGGTCCGCAGCAAATGCCCAGGGCAGACTCCCACCGGGCTCGTCCACGGGGCAGAATAGGAAGCAGCTCGAAATCGCTGGGAAAACGGAACTGGCCGTCCCAGCAGCACTAGGGAACTTCATGCAAAACAAACCGGGTTGGTTCACAGGATGGTGCGCGGGGATTTTGGCGCTGGTGGCATGTGGGGGCGACACCGAGCCCGCCGGCCCGGATCCCACGGAGTCCCAGGTCGAAATCCAAACGGATGAACCGGCGAAGGTCCTCTTGGTCTTTGCGGTCCATGGGTTGCAAAGGGGTGACATCGATGGGGATATCGCGCCCAACCTGGCGCGGCTGCAGTCCGAGGGCGCACGATTCCCGGGCCATGCGATTCAATCCACTGGTAGCCAGAGTCAGATGGCCACCCTGTTCACCGGTCGCAGTCCCCTGCAGCACGGGGTGGGATCCATCCACGAAAACGGATTGTCGGCCCTAGCTGAGGACGAACAAACCATGGCCGAATTCCTGGGCGAGCAGGGCTTCGTGACCATGGCTTCCATGGCGTTGCCCCAGTTCAGCCCCGAGATCTCGGGACTGCATCAGGGCTTTGATACCTATCTGGGGCCGAACGTGCTGGGGGACTCCCTGCGCCGTTGCGATCGTGTGGAAATGGTTGTGCGCGGGGATTTTAAGTCGGGCTTGGCCAGTGGGAAGCCGGTTTTCGCTTGGATGCAAAGCGCCGATGCCCTGCGCCCAGGATTGGAGCCTTCCGCGAACATCATGAAATTCGCCAAGGTCCGCCTGGAATCCATGTTGCCCAAGAATCCGGGCCTCATGCAGAGCATTCAATTGGTGGATTCCAGCCCGGGTGAGTTCGAGGAAGTGCGTCGCGCCGTGCTTCGGGCCCGTGGTTCCGAGGTACACAAGCAATTCATGGCCGGCATTTATGAGGGTCAATTGGCGGACCTGGATGAGGCGGTAGGGCGCTGCCTCGCCGCGCTGGAGGACTCCGGCCGCACGGGCGAAGCTGCCATCGCGCTGGTGGGCACGCAGGGGGCCCAACCCGTTTCGAAGTCGGATATGGGGAATGCGGCCTTTCCAAGCGATGTGATTCGCGCACCCCTGTTCCTCTGGTCCCCAGGTCGAGTTCCCCGTGGCCAGGATTCTCGAGTGCTCTCCAGTCAGTACGTGCCCGACCTGCTCTGCGACCTGCTTGGTTTGCAATTTGGGGACCAAAATCCTTGGGAGCCAGTGGTGACCCTTTGGGATGCGGGTTTGTCGAGGCGTGCCATGGTGGGCGCGAACTTCCACCTGGAGGAAAACGCGGCGGCGGGCTGGCTCGGTTTCGACGACCGGGGAACGGCGATCACCCAGTCCAAGGGGTTGGACGAATCGCAGCGGATCCAATGGCAAGCCCTGCAAGCGGCCGCGGCCTTGCCGCCGGTGCGCTTTGGCTATGAGTTGAATTTTGATTGCAAGGATCCGGTCACGGTCCGCTGGCGCATGGTGGAAGGGCGCTTTCGCGGGGCCACCCTGCATCCCGAATCCTCCGGAGAATTGGGGCGTATCGCGCCGTTGACAGGGAGTGCCACCCTTTCCGGTCAGGGTGTTCTGCGCGTGGAAACCTTCGCCAGGGAGGCGCCGGTTGTGTGGTCCTTGGAAGGGCTCGGTACAGAAGGGGAGCCAGCCAACCAGGCGCTTCTGCAGGTCGTAAAGGCGCCCTATGGCGCAGAATTGGACGCAGGCCGATCCAAGGGCCCGGTGGAAGTCCACCGGGATGCGGGCATTTGGACCCGCGTTCTTGTGCAGGGCGAGGCGGGTCGACCCGTCACAATCCATGCGGGCTTGTTGCCAAAGAAGCAAAACGCCACGCGGCGTCCGATCAAGATGGAGTGGACCGTGGGCTTCGAGGATACCGTGGAGCGCCTAGCCGGCCGTGAGGACGCGATCCTCTTGAGCAGCAAAACTCCGCTCAATGTGCAGTTTAAGGAGGTCCCCGGGCATACTCTTTCCCTCTCCGTTCAAGTGCAGGGCCAATGGTTGCCCCAAAGCGAAATGTCCTACGAAGGTAAGTCCCTCGCGCCCTCCGGGCAGCGAACCGTTTTCACACCGAGTTGGTGGCCTGGCGTCACCGAAGCCCTATTCGAAGACTCGGGCATGCGACTGGGGCCGGGATTGAGCCTGCGTCGGTTTGGCCCCGTGCCGAAAGTGCACAAGGCCCTTTCTCCCGACTCCAGCTTCTTCGTCGGCCGACTCGGGAGGGCGGAATGATCCGCATCATTCTTTGCCGCCCTGCTGGTCCGCGCAACGTGGGCATGATCCTTCGGGTATGTCAGAACTTCGGGCCCTGCGAGCTGTACCTGGTGGATCCGGGGCGTCCGTCGCTACTGGTACATCCTGAGTTTGTGCAAATGTCCCACGGGGTCGAAGAAGCCAAGGCCCAGGTCCGCACCGTGGCGACCTTGACCGAGGCGCTGGCCGATACCACCACGGTGGTGGGTTTCACCGCCCGGGTACGGGGCAACCGCCGCCGGGAGGATTGGCGCGACATGGTGCCGGAGATCTTGGAGAAGCACGATTCGGGAGATCATCACTTGGCTTTGGTATTCGGCGCCGAGGAGATGGGGTTGACCCGCGAGGAGGTGGATATCTGCCATCGCCTGGCCCACGTGCGTACTTCGGAACAACACACCTCGCTCAACCTGGCCATGTCGGTGGGCGTGATCCTGTCGAGCCTTTTCACCCGCGAGGGCATTCGCTTGCCTGAACCCGGAGGGCGGATGCTCAGCGGCGAGGGCCGCGAATTCCTCAAAAAGCGTATGGTCGAAGTCTTCGCCGGTACGGTGGCCAAATCCGACAAGGCCGCCGAACTGATCACCGCCTCCATCGAGCGCGTTTTTTCCCGCGCAGAACTCGAAGACCGCGACGCCCGCGCCTGGCACCTCATGCTGCGCGCCCTCGGCAACGAAACCCGCCCCGACGCCCACGGACTACAACCCAACACCAAAGGCGCCCGCCGCGACCGCCTAAAAAAACGCCACGAAGACGGCCAGGCCGGCACCCCCAACGACCCGACTTAAAAAGTCAGCGCCCCGTGGGGCCGAGCTGCGCGTGAAGGCGTTCGTAGCGCTTGTGAATCTGCCGCAGGAAGCGCGTTTGCTGGGGGCGAGGGATCCAGCGCGGCTGCACGCTGAGCCGCACGCACTCCTCCGGGGGGGACAGACTGGCGCGGACTCCCAGGGCGCCGAGGGCTTGCAAAGCTTCCCGGGTGAATTCCGCAATGGTGCTGTCCTGATCTCCCAAGGCCGTTGCGGGCAACCATGATTTGTCGAGTCGCAGGGCGTTGGCGAAACCCATGTTGCGGGCGCCGCAGAAGAACCACTCGCCGTTTTCCACGAAGAATCCGATCTCCAAATGGCCGCAACCGAAGTGGGTCGTTGCCAGGAGGTATCGATAAGCCCAGGGGCTCAAACGGGGGCTCACCTGTTGGCCCGAGAGCATGACGAAGTGCCGCGTGTCGGGTTCCCCACCAAGTCTTGGGCGGGGGTGGACGGCCAGTCGCACCGGACCGAGCCCTCGGATCTGGACCACCTTGCCCTGGAGCGGGCCGGCGCATTCGGGCAAGACCCGGCCCATGGCACGACCCCGATTGTAGAGAGCCCGCAGCCCTGTCCACATGCAGGTTCGGTAGAGGGTGGGTAGAAAGGGAGCAGAAGGGGTCCACATGGGTGCCTACAGTACACCCCATTTTGAGGAATTCGTGGGTTGGATTCCTTCCGCATGTGTTCCCGAGGGAACGCGTGGATCCATTGGGGTGATTTTCGAACCCAATGGCTGGCCTCCTCCGTAGAATGCCGCCATGGTACGACTCAATCGCATTTATACCCGCACCGGGGATGATGGCACGACGGGCTTGGGCGATGGAAATCGTCGGGCCAAGGATGACATTCGCATCGAAGCCTATGGCACGGTGGATGAGCTTTCGAGCGTGGTGGGGGTGACTCTACTGCAGCCCCTACCGGGAAAGATGGGGGACTGGTTGCACCAGATTCAGAACGACCTCTTCGACCTGGGTGCGGACATGGCCGTGCCCGGCAAGGACGATGACAAGCTGCGCATCACCACCAGCTATGTGGAGCGTCTGGAGAAGTGGATCGATGAGGCCAACGAAAAGTTGGAGCCGCTCAAGACCTTCACCTTGCCCGGTGGAAGCGAAGCCTCCGCCTGGTTGCACATGGCCCGCACGGTTTGCCGCCGCGCCGAACGTTTGGCCGTAACCCTGCACCGTGAGGAGCCCGAGACCAGTGGTTTGCCCTGCGTGCATTACCTGAATCGGCTTTCGGACCTGTTC
>JARGOW010000272.1 GCA_029212955.1 Planctomycetota bacterium
CCGCGTTGCGACCGGCGTAATCGTTCTGCACATGACGGCGCAGGGATTCCGAGAGGATCCAATCCATCTCCTGGGCGAAACTGGGTTCCCAGGTGATGAGGCCGGGCATTTGAATGTCCGATTTCCAGGAGTGCTGGGCGCCTTCCGCGGAAAGGCTCACTCCGGCGGGTGTGCCGATCACCACGAAGGACCCACCCCAGTAGATGCTGTAATACATCTGGTCCAGGGCGCGCTTCAAGAAGAAGTCGTAGACGGTCATCATCGGGTACAGGGGCACGCCGGTGAAGGCGGCCATTTGCCCGAATGCGCCCACGGCGCACATGGCGTTGGCTTCCGCGATCTCGAACCGGATGTGGCGCGTGGCAGCCGATTCCTTGGCCATCATCTCGGGGTGCTTGTATTCGATCCCCAATTCGGTTTCCAACCGGGTGTCGTTGACGCCCGGGCCATAGACCCTTTGGTTGATGGAGCTGGAAATGTTGGTGGAAGAGCCCACGTCCGGGGACATGGTGAGCACCATTTCGGCCGCGGGGCCCCAGCCTTTTTCCTCGGGGGCGAGTTCGGCGGGTTGCGGATCGGCTCCACCCAAGCGCATGAGCTTGGCGGCCAGTTGGCCCCAGCTCCATTGGGTGTGGGCCATGCGCATCATGGACGTGTTGACACCCAGGTCGCGGGGCATGTCGCCAGCCTCTTCGAGTACTTCGGCGAACTTGGCCCGATTGCGCTCGCAGAGGGCCCGTTGTTGATCCTGGCCGTCGCGGAAAAGGTCCCGGCGCGCCTTGAGGAAGGTTCGCTCCTCGCTGCCCTCGTCGAAGAGGGCAAACGGGTCGTCCAGGGACAATCCGGTGCGTTCCAGGATAGCGGCGACCTCTTTCTTCGTGGGCTGGGTGGAGTGGTTGGCGGGATCCGCCATGCTCTCCAAGCCCCATCCCTTGAGCGTGTGCACGATCACCATGGCCGGTCGATCCGGTTCGGTGCGCGAAAGCTCGAGTGCGTTGCGTACGGTTTCGTAGCAGTGTCCCGCCACGTCGAGCAGTGCCGTGAGCACCTGGTCATCGGTGAGGCTGTCGACCAGGGAAGCGCACGCCGCGTTCTTTGAGATCCAGAGGTCGCGAACAGCCTGGGGCTTGCGCGCCAGGAGTTGCATTTGGAATTCGTAGTCGGTCACTTCCTTTTCGATGACCTGGCGCAGGGCGGCGCCGGCTTCGCCCTTGGCGAACAGCTCGAGTCGCTGGCGGCCGTGGCGCAAGTGAATCACGTTCCATCCGTTGGCGATGGCCGTGCCTTCGATGCGATCGCAATCGTGACGCATCAATCCAGCTTCGTTGATTCCGCGGGTACCGTCCAAGTTCTGGCGGTTGTAATCGATGATCCAGGTTACGTTGCCCAATTCGCGTTCTGCGATTTCGGGCATGGCTTCGAATAGGGAGCCTTCGCGGAATTCAGAGTCGCCAATCAGGGCCCAGAAGTGAGCATTCTCGGGGACTTCATGGCCGTGGCTTTTCGCGTAGCGGTAGGCCAGTGCGATGTAGGCCATGGAGACGGGCGGGATGCCCACCGTGCCCGTGGGTAGGAAGTGATAGTAGTCCGGATCGGAAGCCGCGTGGTAACTCTGGAAGGTGACCGGGTTTTCTTCCGTGGGGAAGGCGCGCAGCCCAATCATGGCGGCTTTGGCTTCTTCTTCCGTGAACCAGGCTTCCGAATCGCCACCGGTGAACCAATCGACCTTGGCGTTGTGCCGCATCAGTTGCAACTGATGGCGCAGGGCGTGGTCCATGGGCGAGGCATGGGGCTTGACGGCCATGTAATCCTCAGGCCGGGCCACGTCCAGGTGGAGTGCGGTTTGGATGAAAAGGCTCGAGGCACAGGAAGCCGGGTGGCCTCCAACCTTGGGATCACCCTTTTCCTTGCTCTTGCGGTTGTTGGCCAGATAGATCATCTGGACCATTTGGGCGAAGGCGCGGTGGGCGATGCGGTCCTGAACGGAGGGCTTGGTCAAAGCGGAGGAAGCTGCGGTCGTCCTGGGGGGGCCGGCGCGGGGCCAGAGGGGGAACTTCGAACGGGGTCCCAGGGTTTGAGGGCCCAGGATAGGGCCCGGGAAGGGGGGGGCCAATGCCTGCGACACGTTCTGGGACGGAAAATTGCACAGGATGGGTGCAATTAGCGGGTGACCCCCGGAAATGGCCGCCGCCACGGGGGGTGGAGCCCGTGTTCTTCCTAGAAACGGGGCGGTTCCAGGTTTCTTTCGGATAGGCCCCGGTGGGGGGCCCTGGAGGACGAAGAACTGGGTACTCCTCCTCATGGGCCTGTTGTGGTGTTCGCACCGCAATGGGTCCTTTTTTTTGATTCGGCTGACCTCCTCCGAAGCGGGACCCACCCCGAGTGTTTTTGGGGGGGAAGCGTAGGATCCCACCAGCCCCTGGGATAAAGTATTGCGCTTCCACCCATACGGTCGAGGCGAGCTTTCTGGCAAATCCCCTGTGCAAGACACCCTCCTTGGCCCCGTGCCCGGACGGACTCTTGCCCATGCCTAACGCCGATACTCTCCCCCTCGCTCTCACCTTCGACGACGTTCTCCTGGTGCCCGCGCATAGCGATGTGCTGCCCTCGGACGTGGAATTGAAGACCTGCTTCAGCCGCAATGTGAAGCTGAACGTGCCGATCACCTCCTCGGCCATGGATACGGTGACCGAGTGGCGGATGGCCGTGGCCCTGGCCCGCGAGGGCGGATTGGGCGTGATCCACCGCAATCTTTCCCCGGAAGAGCAGACCGCCCAGGTGGACAAGGTCAAGCGCAGCGCCAACGGTGTGATTTTGGATCCCGTGACCCTGGCGCCCACAGCAACCCTGGGCGATGCCCGCGCCATCATGCGCGAAAAGAGCATCTCGGGATTGCCCATCGTGGAGTCCGGCAAGGTGGTCGGAATCCTGACCCGTCGGGATTGCAGCTTTGGCGGTGCGGATTCGGTCGTGATCGACCAGGTCATGACGAAGAGCCCCCTTGTGACGGCGCCTCCGGGGACCTCCTTGGAGCAGGCCCGTGACCTGCTTCACCAGGGCAAAGTGGAAAAGCTCATCATCGTGACGCCCGACCAAGAGCTGGCCGGACTGATCACCATGAAGGACCTGGAAATGCTCGGCGCCTTCCCGAATTCGGCGTTTGACACCCGGGGAAGATTGGTGGTCGGAGCGGCCATTGGTGTCCGGGACTACGACCGGGCCAAGAGCCTGGTGGAGGCCGGCGTGGACGTGCTGGTCGTCGACACGGCCCACGGTCACACAACCAACGTGGTGGAGACCGTCCAAAAGCTGAAGCAAACGCTGAAAGTGGACGTGGTCGCTGGAAACGTGGCCACGGCTGCGGCTGCCTTGGATTTAGTCGCCGCTGGCGTGGACGGCGTCAAGGTCGGTATTGGCCCTGGCTCCATTTGCACCACCCGCATCGTGGCGGGCATTGGTGTTCCCCAGTTCACCGCGGTGCGTCAGGTGGCCGCAGCCCTCAAGGAATCCGGCGTGCCGGTCATCGCCGATGGTGGAATTCGGTACTCGGGCGACATCACCAAGGCCCTTGCGGCTGGCGCCTCCTCGGTCATGGTGGGTAGCTTGCTCGCGGGTTTGGACGAAAGTCCCGGCGAGACATTCATTTCCGAAGGCCGCACTTTCAAGGCCGTGCGCGGCATGGGCTCCCTGGGGGCCATGCAACAGGGTTCCAAGGAACGCTACCGCCAGGGGGATGTGGACGACGCTAAGAAACTGGTTCCTGAGGGGATCGAAGGCCGGGTTCCGTACCGCGGGCACTTGTCGCCTTTCATCTATCAACTATGCGGCGGCGTTCGCGCCGGCTTGGGCTATTGCGGCTCCAAGACCATCCAGGTCCTTTGGGACCGCGCCCAATTCACTCGCATCACCCCTGCAGGTGTGCGCGAAAGCCATCCCCACGACGTGACGATCACGCGTGAGTCCTCCAATTACGCGGGCTGAAATCATGACTCAATCCAGCGACAACTCCTCCAGCTTCCACGGCAGCCGCATGCACGGCATCCTGATCGTGGACCTGGGAACCCAGTACGCCCAACTGATCGCACGTCGTGTGCGCGAGGCTGGCGCTTGGTCCGAAATCCACCCCGTGCAGAATGCACTCAAGGCGGCCAAGGAAATGGATCTGGAGGGCATCATCCTCTCCGGTGGCCCCGCCTCCGTTTACGCGGAAGGTGCGCCCCAGGTGCCCGATGAGATCTTTGAGCTGGGCGTGCCCGTGCTGGGCATTTGCTACGGCATGCAATGGATGTGCCGCGCCCTGGGCGGCAGCGTGGAGGAAGGCCACGAGCGTGAGTTCGGCCGCACCAAGTTGCACGTGGATGACCACGCTGGCCTCCTGCAGGATGTGCCCGCCGAAAGCACCGTGTGGATGAGCCACGGGGACAAGGTCACCTCCTTACCCAATGGATTCACTGTCATGGCCCACTCCGCCGACTGCCCCTTCGGGGCCGTGGGCGATCCCAGCCGCAACTTGTACGGGGTCCAGTTCCACCCGGAAGTGGCCCACTCCGAGCACGGCGCGCGGGTCCTGCGCAACTTTGTGATCGATATCTGCGGCCTGGCCGGTGACTGGCAACCCGCCAACATCGCCGAGCACCTGATCGAAAAGATCAAGGAGCAGGTGGGGGAGACCGGTGAGGTCATCCTGGGCCTTTCGGGCGGAGTCGATAGCTCCGTGGCTGCCGTGCTCATGCAGCGCGCCATCGGCGACCGCTTGCACTGCATCTTTGTGGACAACGGTTTGCTGCGCCACGGGGAGCGCGAGGCCATCGAAACCATGTTCGGCCAGCACTTTGGCATGGATCTGACAACGGTGGATGGCGAAGCCCGCTTCCTCGAGCAACTGGCCGGCGTGACCGACCCGGAGCTCAAGCGCAAGCGCATCGGCCACGAGTTCGTGGAAATCTTCCGCGAGGAGGCCAAGCGCTTCACCAACGCCAACTTCCTGGGCCAGGGCACGCTCTACCCGGACGTGATCGAGTCCGTGGCCGTGCACGGCGGAAACACCGCGGTCATCAAGAGCCACCACAACGTGGGCGGCTTGCCTGAAGACCTGGAGCTGGACCTGGTCGAGCCCCTGCGCGAACTCTTCAAGGACGAGGTGCGCGCCATCGGCCGCTACCTGGGCCTGGATGACACGGTGCTCATGCGCCAACCCTTCCCGGGTCCTGGCCTGGCCGTCCGCATCGTGGGTGAGGTCAACTTCGACCGCTGCGAAATGCTGCGCAAGGCCGACCACATCGTCACCAGCGAAATCGAAGCCGCCGGCGCCCACAAGGACATGTGGCAATACTTCGCCGTCCTGCTGCCCCTGCAATCCGTGGGAGTCATGGGCGACGCCCGCACCTACGAATTCACTTGCGCCATCCGCCTCGTAGAAAGCTCCGACGGCATGACCGCCGACTGGGGCTACCTGGACCGCGACCTCTTGCGCCGAATCTCCTCGCGCATCGTCTCCGAAGTCCGCGGCTTCAACCGAGTCGTACTAGACATCTCCTCCAAACCCCCCGCGACGATCGAGTGGGAGTGAGGTACGAGTCGGCACGTTTTCATTCTTTGATTCATTCGGGGCCAGCGGCGTTGCTTTAGCAATACCGCAGGCCCCGATTGAATGAACGATTGAAGTTGTCCCGACTCGGTGCCTTGGTGGTTGAGTGGGAGCTTTGCAGGCTACAGGCAACTGGTTGGGGCGGGAACTCCTGCGGTGATTCGGTTTTAGGATTTCAACGGGTAGGAGGAACG
>JARGOW010000273.1 GCA_029212955.1 Planctomycetota bacterium
GCGAGCATAGATTTCGATGTCCAGTTCCTGCCGCATCAGTTGGGCGAAACGGTCGAAGGGTCCCAGGACCAAAATGGCCTCGTCGTGGGAACGCAGGGGAATGGTAATTTCTGACAAGAGGGTTTCTCCAGGGGGGCGCGCATCTAAGGCGCACAGTGCGGCGCAGAACCAATGGGCCCGCGTGGTTCAAGTGTATGCAAAATCGGAGACCTGCGGGTCCCCTCCGGTCCTGATTCGCCGAATTGGCGGGCTCGACAACCGTTTGCTTGTGGGATCACGTCCTAGGCCAAGGGCCCTACGAAACCAGGACCCACTGGAAAAGCACGGGCCAGGTGAGCGCGGCCACCGGTGCGGAGACCAGCAGGCTATCCACCAAATCCAACATGCCACCGGAGGGACCAAACCAGGTGCCCGAGTCCTTCACCGAGGTCTGGCGCTTCCACGAGCTTTCGAACAGATCGCCGGCCTGGGAGGCCAGGTTCACTGTGGCCCCAGCCAAACCACCCGCCCAATATCCGGGCAGCCAAGCGGCTTCTCCGCCGGGCAAGAGTCCATACTTCTGACACAATACTCCCGCCACGCACCCCGCCACAAAGGACCCCAGGCAACCCTCGGTGGTCTTACCCGGACTGAGCTTCGGAAACGGGTGGGTCTTGCCCCACATGTTGCCGCAGTAGTAGCCAAAAATGTCCCCGATTTTGGAGAGCACGATCAAAGCGATCAGGGCCTCCACGCCCCCGAACAAGCGTACGGGGTACATGCACGCCAGGGCGCTGGTGATGCAGATCAGTGCAACAAACCGGGCCACGGCCGAACCGGGAGCGCGCCGGATGGGTTCCTTGGGCCGGTGGGGCAAACGCGCCAGCAGATAGAACACCCACGCAAACAGGGGGCTGGCGAACAGGGTAGCCCAATAGATCTGGGACGGGGTTCCTGCAGGCGCTTCCCAGCCCGAACTCGGGTCCCATACCACCGCCCAGAGTCCCGTGCCCACGAGGGTCGCCACCCACATGGCCGGCAAACTGGCTTTGGAGCCGAACAAACCCATGCGCATGGCTTCGTAGCAACCTACAAAGGCCAACAAGATCGTGGCCGCCAGCAGAATGCGATCGCCCCCGGGCAGGCTGGTCGTGTACAGGAGCCCAGCCAGAACCAAGCTCAATCCGCCCCCGACAAGGGTGCGCTGGACGATGCGTTGGGCTCGGGTTTTGCTCATGGGAATCGGGGTCAGGAGGTCGGCGTGCCGGCGGAGCGTGGCAACTTGCGGCCGCCGTCCTGCTCGGGCGAAAGTCCAAACTTACGGTGGCGTTCTCCGAAGGCCGATAGCGCCTCCCAGAGTGCATCCTTTTTGAAATCGGGCCAACAAACCTGGGCCACATACAGCTCGGCGTAGCTGAGCTGCCAAAGCAGAAAATTCGAGAGGCGCATCTCCCCGGCCGTCCGGATGATGAAATCCGGATCGGGGGTTTCGGGGTCGTACAGATAGGCGCGCAGGCTTTCCTCATCCACCTGCTCGGGGTCGACCTTGCCGGCCTTCACGTCGCGGCCGTAGGCTTGCAGGGCATCGGATATCTCGCTGCGGCCGCCGTAGGACAAGGCCAAGCGCAACACCAGCCCCGTGTTTCCACGGGTCATGCTTTCCGTCCGGCGCAACTCCTTGAGTGCTCCATCCGGCAGGTCGTCCAGCCGGCCAATGCAACGCAAACGCACGTTGTTTTTCATCAACGTCTTGCGCTCGCGGCGCAGGAACACGCGCAGGAGCCTCATCAGGTAGCGCACCTCGGTCGAAGGGCGCTTCCAGTTCTCCACCGAAAATGCGTAGAGGGTCAAACTGCCAAGACCCAACCGCGCGCACTCCGTGGTGATTTCGCGTACGGATTGCACACCCGCCACGTGCCCCCGAACCCGGGACATGCCCCGTTCCGTAGCCCACCGCCCGTTGCCATCCATGATGATGGCCACGTGCTGGGGCAAGGGATCCTTAAAGTCGGAGGGCTGCAAGGTACGGTTGACGTATTGCGGGTGCGATTATTTGGGGCAGGTGACCATGGCGGCGCGGTCGGGTCCAACGCTGATCAACGCGACAGGGGCTCCGACCAAATCGCCGAGCACTTTCACGTAGTTCTGCGCGGCGGGCGGAAGGTCCGACCATTCCCGGGCTCCGGTGATGTCTTCCTTCCAGCCAGGAAGGGTTTTGTACTCGACTTCAACGCCTTCGATGCACGGTAGATGGGCGGGATATTCCTCATATCGCACACCCTCGTGGTTGTAGGCCACGCCCACTTGGATCTCGTCGAAGCCGGAGAGTACGTCGAGCTTGGTCATGACCCAGGACCGGGTTCCTCCCAACTCAAAAGCGTAGCGAGCCGCCACTCCATCGAACCAACCCGCCCGGCGCGGACGCCCGGTGGTGGTCCCAAACTCGTGACCCACGCGGCACAGTTGTTCGCCGTTTTCGCAGGTGAGTTCGGAGGGGAAAGGGCCTTCTCCCACGCGCGTGCAGTACGCCTTTGCAATGCCCATGGATTCCTCCACCCAGACGGGGGGGAAACCCGTTCCCGCGGGAATGCCACCGGTGCCGGTATTCGAGGAGGTCACGAAGGGGTAAGTGCCGTGGTCGATGTCGAGCATGACGCCCTGGGCGCCCTCGAAGAGGATGGACTTGCCATCGCGGTAGGCCTGACGCAGGAGCTTGCCGGTGTCCGCCACGAAGGGGCGTAGGCGGTCGGCCAACGTGCTGTACAGTTCGAGTTGGGCTTCTAGATCCAGGGGCTCCGACTCGTGAACCCGTTCAATCAATGCATTCTTTTCCGCAAGAGCTGCTCGCAGGCGAACCTTGCAACGTTCGGGATCCAAAAGATCGGAAATGCGCAAACCTGTGCGTGCGGCCTTGTCGGAATAGGCGGGTCCGATTCCCCGGCCGGTGGTTCCGATGCGGCCCTCACCCTTCCAACGCTCCGCCAAACCATCGATGGTCTTGTGATGTTCGAAAATCACGTGGGCATTGGAAGACAGCACCAGGTTCTCGCCGCTGACGGCAACTCCCCGATCGATCAATCCGTCCACTTCGCCCAGGAAAGAGATCGGATCGATGGCCACGCCATTGGCGATGACATTGATGCGACCGGGGTGCAGGATTCCCGACGGGATCAGGTGCAGAGCGTAGGTTTGATCCCCCACCACCACCGTGTGGCCCGCGTTTGCGCCACCTTGGTAACGCACGATGTAGTCGATGTCAGCCGCCAAGCGGTCGATCACCTTCCCCTTACCTTCATCGCCCCATTGGGCGCCGAATATGCTGAGGGTGGACATTTTTTGGATGCACAGAAAAGGGGTTAGGCCCTTGGGCCAGGGGGTTCCAGCGGACGGATCGGAAGCGCACGTCGGGTGCGCCGACCGAATTCACCGGGCTCGAGAGGGCGCCATTCTCCCGACCCCTCCGCGCTCCAGCAAGGGATAACCGGGAAACCCGGAGACCCCGGGCGAGCGGGGCTCACTCCACGTTGTCCAGGAGCTCCAACGGCGAGTAACTCAGCACATCCCAGGGCACCAAAACATGGGTAGCGATCTCCTCGCCGGGCTGACGCCACATCACCCGCCGTACCACCCGGATCAGGTCCGTACCCGCCCGCTCCGCAAATTCCCGCTCCTCGCGGGTCATGTCCTGGGGATCCATGCCCTGGTCGTGCAATGTGGACTCCCGAGCCGTGATCGTGACCGAAAAGACCTGTGAATCCACCTTGAGGCGCGCCATGACCTGATCGCGCGTCTCGGGGTCCAGCCCTTCCATGGTTGGAAGGCTTTCCAACTCGGTCAAGGCTTGGAATTCCTTGCGGGCCATCAAGGGCTCCCCATACTCGTTCAATTGGGGCTCCTCGTCGACGACCTCCTCATCCTCGTCGGGCTCCTGCTCCTCGTTTCGGTACTGGATGATCTCGATCCAGAGATTGGTATCCACGATGCGGGGGTCAAAAAGGCCCACCAGCACCGAAAGTGGCGCCGTGTTTACGTTGACCGCATAACCCAATTGGGTGGTGCCGTCGGGCCCGACCACGGGGGAGGTGTAGGCCGTGAGGAAGCAGTCGATGGCGTGGACTCGATAGCCCTCCTCGTCCAGATAGTCCTCGAAATGGTGGTTCTGGAAGGGCTCGATGGCGGCGAATTCCCGCATGGAAAGGGGCATGATCGCCGTGACCTCCTCGTCCCCCAGGTGATTCGGTGTGGGGAACGTGCCACCCACGCGATCTTCCAAGAAGCTCTTCATGGCCCGGGCCATGTCTTCCGCCATCCCACTCTCAATGTCAACGCGCGTTCCTTCACGGCATCGATCCAGAATCCTGGCCACGATCTGCTGGGCTTCCTGGGCCTGCTCCAAGTCCTCGTTGAGCATGCCCAGGATGTTGAATTTGCGATCCTCGTCGATCACGTAAACCGACAGGTTTTGCTCCCCGATGGCTGTGGCCTGCACCGCGGCCCAGTCGTCGTTGAAGGAATCCACCGGTCCCGTGTCCGCGGCCGCGTCGGCGGGATCCCCTTCGTTGCCAGGGATTTGGGAGGCCGGATCGGCTCCAGGATCGCCTTCATCCTCCTCTTCCGCATCGGCCTGTCCGTCGGCGATCAAATCCTGCTCCACCTGGAGAAGCGCGGCATCGATGGCCAAGTTCATGCGCGTCAGGGTCAGGGAACGATCCGCTTCGATCTGCTCATTGGCCGTGATGCGATTGACCTGGTACACGATCATCAATACGACGATCAGCACCAGGAAAGTGATCAGGAGTGCGGCCCCGCGCTCCCCTCGGGCGGCCGCCTTTTGGCTTGATAACAACTGCATAGATTCTTGGGTCGGACGCCCCTTCTACGGGGAACTTCCCGGGCATTGGGATCATATCAACCCGAACCGATGAACCGGGGGGATTTGGCCCCCTGGGGCCGCATCAGCCGTCGAAGGACCCGTTTAGGTCGCCACCCTGGAGAATCCTCGGGCGGATAAAGAACAGCACGTTGGTCTGCTCCTTGAGCTGGAAGGTGCTTTTGAACAGGTATCCAAGCACGGGGATGTCCCCCAGGAGCGGCACCTTGCGATCCCGTTCCAGGGTCCGTTCGGTGATCAAACCACCCAGGATCACAGCCTGGCCCGGCTCCAGGCGCACGATCGTCCGTGCCCTCCGGCTGGAGATCAAGGGCACTTGCACGATGGAAGAGTCGGCCGAGTTGCCCTGGCTGAACGTCACCGCCGTTCCCGTTTGCTGGGAAGCCTCGATGTCGATGGAAAGCACCACCGTGTCATCTCCAATCACGCGCGGAATCACATACATCTGCACGCCCACGGGCTTGTAGGTCAACGTCGTGGTGAAGTTTCCACTCGAGTTGATGTTGGAGATGTTGAAGAAAGGAATCTCGGTGGTATTCACAATCTCCGCACGGGCGCCTTCGCGAACGGCCACTTTGGGTCGGGAGATAATCGACACGTGCTCATTGGAAGCGACCGCTTCGAGCACTGCATTGAACACCACACCATCGAACACGGCTCCCACGGAAAGCAGGGAGTTGCCCGTGGCCGTACTCCCCACCGTGTTGGGCAAGGAAAAATCGATTCCATGGATCAAGGTACCCGGATTCGGCAATCCAAAAATCGGGGTGTCCTCGTCGATCTTCGCCACACCGTAATCGAAGCCTTCGGTCGTAATGACCTCCACGATCTTGGCTTCGATTTCGATCTGCTTGACATCCTCAACAAAGATGTTGATGAAGTGCTCCACGTCCAGC
>JARGOW010000274.1 GCA_029212955.1 Planctomycetota bacterium
GCAAAGCCTCGGAGCGAGGCACGTCCAATAAGTGCGCGAGCGAATGGTCGTGGAGCGCGCGATGCTGGCTACGGGTGAGTCCTCGGGCCGCCGCCGGGTCGATGGTCAAGGCCATCTGCAGGGCCTGCTCGCGGGCCTCCACAAACCGGGCGGATTCCGCGGAAGCCTGCACCCATGCGAGGGCGGCTTCCACGATCAGGCGACCCCCTTCGGGACCAGCCAAGGTTTGGTAGGTACGCGCCAGGTGCGGCAACTCCACTTCCTCGGAGATCACCCAGACCGCGGCCACTGGCTTTTTCAAGTGTTCCACGAGCAGGTCCGGCCTGGGCGTGGCTTCCGCGATGGGAATGATCAAGTCCATCAACCCTCCACGCACATCCTGGGAAGTTTCACTTTCCAGGAGTCCCAAAAGGACCGACAACACCCGGCCTTGCCCGGCTTCCATGGCTGAGATGCGATCGAGCAACAGGGTGCTACTCGCGATCGCGACCGCCTGGGCCCGCAAGTCCACATCGCTATGACCCATGTCGCGCAACAAATTTCCGATCAACCCTGCCCCATCCAGGTCACTCCAATTCAAGCGCTCCACGCCGGCCAAAGCCAGGGGATAGGCTGCGCGACGCAGATTGGCTGAGGTTTCCAGGGAGGACAGCATCCGAAGGGTTTGCTGCATGGCGGACAGATCCTGGGGCCAGCCGGCCAAGGCTTCCGCGGCCACCAGCCGAACCCGTTCCGGCTCGGAGGGGTCCGACATCAGTCGCAGCACAAGTGCTCCCGCCCGCCGCTGGGGTTCCGATGAAATGGCAAACCCATTGAGCTTGGTTTGAACGCGACTCCAAGCGCGCAGGGTCAAGATCGTCGTATCCCGATCCAACCGCAAAACCGGATCCCAAAGAGACTCCAGCAGCTGGCAAGCACTGGCCCCGTCGGAAACCGCCACCTCGCGCCCCTCCTCTCCCTCGGGTCGGGGCAACCGGTCAAAGGCCGACAGCAGCGAAGGCACCAGCGCGATAGGGGCTCCATTCGCGCAGCTTTGCAGGGTACCGCGCAGATCCTGAACCGCCTGGCTATTGGGACCTGCGGCTAAAGCTAGATCCAAAAGGCCCTGCAGCATGGCATCGGACACGTCAGGATTGGATTCGCGCAATACGGAGACGGCCAAGCTTTGGCGCACATTCGAAGGCGAAAGGGTTTGCTCTCCCACAGCTCGAATCAAACGCTCCACCGCCTTAGCGCGCAGGGCGGGATCGGGGTGCCGAAGGAGGGCTTGCCCCGATTCGGGCAGGGCCTCAAGCAACTCCAAGGCCAGTTTGGATTCCCGACGTGCCCCTTCCGCAAAAGCCACGCGGAAGGGATCCGCTTGACCGGCCGGGGGTTTGGGGAATTCGAGGAAATCCTCGCGCGTTCCGAACCACACCCCGTAAAGCTGAAAGAGACAAAGTTGGGCTTCCGCGTGGACCCACCTTGCCCCGCGGTCGGGGTGCTCCATCTGCCTGTCCTCCGGGTCCGCCCCCGCCAGCAGCAGATGGGACGCCACCAGATCAGAGAATTCCTCCAGCTGCAGGCCAGCCACCACATTGATGGCTGCCAGGGCCCCCTGACCATCGAGCGGCGTGTTCGTTCCCTCCGGAGAATGGCCACCAAAGGAAAGCGCGCCACTCAAGAGGCTTTTCCAAGCGCCCCCTTCCGTCTCGCTGGCCAAGCCCTTGGACACAATGCCCAAGGCTCGCGCGCTCAGTTGGATGCGGCGGTCCCGGCCTGAAAGCGTCAACCCCGGACTGGGTGTGGAGCCGGCACATAGTAGGAGGGCACGGCGCGCCGGATCCCCCATCTCCTCCACCCAGACCCCAGCCGTTCGTTCAAATTCACCATCGCCAAGGGATTCCAACCGGCGCTGGATCGACCAAGCATCCTGGGCTGGGAGGCTCCTGTGCCGCGCCGCTCCGGCGAATACCCGATGGGCCCTGGCTGCGGCAGGTGAAGCCAGCACCTGCTCTGCTCCGTGAATCGTGGGACCACCGGTGGGATCCATCGGGGGGGAGGCTCCGGCGTGGGAAGCTCCTAGCCACGGCAGGACAACAAAACACGAGATGGCCAGCAAAGCGCTGCTACCGGCCGAATTCCTGTTTTTTGTTCCTTCTTTCAATCGGTTGTGAATCGTATCACGGAGCACTTTTTTTTAGGCGCCCCAAAATCATAAAGGGATCACGAAGAGCCACGAACGGGCCCCACTTCTTGGATCGGACTTTCGCAAGGCCCCACTGAACCCGAGCATGGATTCAGGGGGAGTGGGCGAGCACTCCATCCCCGGAGTGGGCTTCCGGGAAAAGGTTGCCACCGATCCCTACGGTCGAACCTGCAATTCGTTGGCGCGGATCTGCCCGATGCCCTCCCTCGGGCCCCAGGCTTTCAACTCACGGGGCGAGATGAACGGGAAGTTAGCGTGCGCAGCAAATCCTGGGGCACGACCCCCTCCGGTGCCTGATTCCCCGAGAGCGCTATTTGAGCCAATCCCCCATATAAGCCGACGCGGCGGGCATATACCGCGGGCACCTCCGCAATGGGTCCAGCCCCCGTCAATCCCGGACGATCCCCCAATTCCATTTGGAGCCGGGCTTGAATCTCCGACGGTTTCAGATCGATCCAAATGCAAAGGGCGCGCTCCGCGAGCCAGCCACGGCAGACGGCGGACTCCACCACCCCACCCCCGGTAGCGATCACCAAGGGCCCCTCGAATTCCAGCAAGCGGCCCAACACTTCCTGCTCCAACCGGCGGAATTCCGAGAGCCCCACGCCCTTCAAGATCTGCCCGGCGGTCGCCCAGGCTGTATCCGGATGGCTGGCCCCATAGGAGCGAGCCAGCTCCAGATCCGCGTCCACGAATTCGGATCCCAGCTCCGCTGCCAGTGCGCGACCTAAGGTGGACTTGCCCACGGCGCGCATGCCAATGAGGACCAGGGGTCCATCGATCGGAAGTGCCTCTGAAACAAACCTGCGGCCCAAAGCACCTTCGAGGGCCGAACCCATGGTCCCCAGCCCGGGTTCGACTCCGGTCAGGCTGCGGAATTGCTCCTCCGCCTGGGCCAGAAACCAACCCCGCCCCCCAACCGTGCTCGCACCCTGGATCTTGGCCGCCCATTGCAACGGGGTCTCCCTGGGATGATAGACCGCATCGAGAACCAGGGTTCCAGCTCCAATGGCCTGGGGCGGCAAGGGCGTACCTCGCCCGGCCCAACCCAACGGCGTGGTTTGAAGGACCACCTGGTGCGCACCGGGTTCCACCTCCCACGGCGCAAGTGACTGTCCCCCAAATTCCCCGGTCCAAGCGCTTCCGGATTCTGGCCTACGCGTACACACATCCACCTGGAGCCCGAGCTCCACGCAGGCCGCCCGGGCCGCCCGCGCCGCTCCGCCCGACCCTATGATTAGGGCCTTGAGCCCGGCCATGAGCGCAGGCAAACCATGGGCCGCCCGGTGGGAGGACCAGCCCAATTCCAGGGCCCTCTGGACTCCCACCACGTCGGTATTGTGGGCCCACCACCCACCGTCCCGGCGCACCAGGGTGTTGGCGGCGCCCACGGCATCGGCCAATTCGCTGGAGGAATCGCAGGATTCAAGGGCGCGAGCCTTGAAGGGCGCGGTCACCGCAAAGCCCTGGAATCCGAAGCGTGTGGCAGCTTGCATCCAAATCTCCCAATCCCTATCCAATCCAGCTTCGTCCACTCGAGCATCCCCCGGATCACGATCACGGGTCGTGGGATCGATGGCCAAGAAGGTTGTGTTCTCGCCAAATTCACGGAGCGCTGCCCCGTGGACTTCCGGTGACAGCGAGTGCCCGATGGGATGGCCCAACACCGCGCAAAAACGGGGCTCGGGTCCGACCTCGGGTAGGTTCATCGCCCGAACGTCCTCCAGCTGCAGTTGTCCCTTGGCCGCGGACTTCCAGGGTCCACCACCCGATCCAAGGGGCGCCACGTACATCCATGGATCGCCCAGGGCACGGGCGATCAAGCGCGTGAATCCAACCCGCTCTCCCATGCAAAACAGCACCCGCCCCACCGGGTGTGGCGGGAGTCCACGTCCCCACTCCATGACCTGCAGGCCCTGCACCGCCGTTTCCGCAGCCACCACGAATTTGATTCGGTCCCCGGGCAGTGTGCTACCGAGCAACCGAGAATAGGCCACTTTCCAGCCCCCATCCCAGGGCCCGGTCACATGCATCGAGACGATCCGGGAACACCCCCGCGGCAGATTCGTGCAGTCCTCGGCCAAGCGATAGTCCACATCCACATATCGCGCCCCCCAACCTGCGGCCGCACGCAGGATTGAAACGTGGCGCGCTATGGTTCCCGCCACGGTCCCGAGTCCCCCGGGACCATGCAAGGTGACGACAAACGCTTTGCCTAAGGCCAGTACCGCACGCTCCCACTCCGGGAGATCCCCATCGCGCACATGGTCCAACCTCACCTCCACCAGGTCTGCACGCTCCACGGCCCGCGGCCCAAACTCCAGGAGTTGGGCGGGATTCTCAGCGAGCAGCGAAACCGTGAGCAACAATGCGAGTTAGCCGTTCGAGCCTTCGTCGAGCAGGTTTTCCATGCGCTCGCGATCCTCAGCGGAGAGGGTCCCGCGCTTTTGCGCCATATCCAGCATGGCCGGTAGGAATGCGCGATACAGGTCCGCGCCCGCTTCCGGCAGGGCTTGGAGATGGGCCCGCACCACGTCCACATCCCCCCGGGAACTGGGCCCGGTCAACGCTTCGCGGGGCTCCACCCCACTCAGGTGTGTGGCCACGCTGCGCAACAATTGAATCAAGCCACGGCGGGCCGCATCCCGGTCACCCAGGGCTTGGGTCATGGCGGCCAAGGCCGGTTCAAAGAGCACGCTCAAGCCCCCGGCCATGAGCGAAGCCGCCGCGTGATATTCCACGTACTTGCCCGTTTCCACCACCGACGGCAGAACCCATCCGCCCATGTACTCAGCCAATCGTGTTGCGCGCTCTACGGCCGGGTCGTCCCCGGCCAATGAAAATCCAACCCCGCGGAAAGCGCGGACATCCGCTTTGACACGCAAACTCACAAGGGGGTGCCAGCGACCCACCGCGTAACCGGCTGCTTCCAAGGGTGCAAGCACGTCCACACCCAGGGCACCGCTGGCGTGCAATACCACCTGGTCCTTGCGCTGGGCTGGATGTTGGGCCAATTCCTCAGCGGCCTGGGGCAGGTCCTTGTCCTTCACGGCCAAGACCACCGTGCGAACCGATGCCATGTCCGCGATGGAACCGAGCAAGCAAACCGCTCCCACCCCTGTGGGTTCCCCGATCGAAGCCTGAACCGAGTCATGCAGGGCCTTGCCCGCGCCAAGCGTGCGAGCCCAAACCTGCACGCAGCCCTCCCCGCCCACGGCCCGCTGGGCCCAGCTGGCTGCCACGGCGTGGGCCAAAGCTCCCGCTCCTACGATGCCGAGTGGTCCCCGGTGAACCGAGGGAGGAGTCATTTTGAGGTGGGACATGCGTGGATCGATCGAAAACGAATTGGGAAGGATTCGTGGGGGCGCGCCCTTATAGGTAACCTGTGGGCCCCGCGGACCGTAGGACTTGCGCCACGTTTTCTCCGTTTCCGCAGGAGATGACCGCGTCTATTGCCTTTCCCCGGACAAAAGCGGCCCCCGCCAGTGAAAGCGAGGCGAGAGTCCTTTCCCTGCTAGGACTCGAAGCAAGTCCGCGAACCAAGCCTTCCCA
>JARGOW010000275.1 GCA_029212955.1 Planctomycetota bacterium
CGGGCCAACGAATCAGAGTGGGCACACGCACTCCGCCCTCGTAGCCGGATCCTTTGCCACTGCGCAGCGGTGCATTGTGAACGTGGGGCTCCCCGCCGCGTCCATGGGCGGAGAGGCCTCCGTTGTCCGAGGCAAAGACGATTAGGGTCTCATCCGTGATGCCCAGGTGATCCAACTCATCGAGCAGCGAACCGAGGGCATTGTCATAGGTTTCCACCATGGTGGCGTAGGCGGCTTCGCGCGGGTTCAAGTTCGCGTAGGGTTCGAGCAATCGCTTGTTCGCCATAATCGGAGTGTGAACGGCATAGGGACAGAAGTTCAAGAAGAACGGCTTACCCGTCGCGTGGGCCGCGCGCACGGCAGATACCGCCTCCGCCGCCAATGCTTCGGTCAAGTAGATCTCCTGGCCATGATATTGGCCGAGCCCCGGCACATCCCAAACGGAGGCGGGAGCGTTGGGCTTGCCCTGCCGTCCGGCGCGGCTGAAGTTGTGGGTGCCGTAGAAACTCGCCGGCGCACCACTGGCATGTCCCGCGACGTTTTCGTGGAACCCCAATGCCACCGGATCTTCCGCACCCGTGCCGTGGGCGCCAAAGTGGGCTTTGCCCACGTGAATGGTGTGGTAGCCCACGGCTGCAAGTTGCCGGGGCAAAGTGATCTGGTCGGCATCCATGCCATTCACTCTCCAGGCCGGCGGGCCCAGGCTCGGATGCGCCGCCGACGTGTCCTTGTCCTTGCGCAGGGTCCAATAGGTGATATGGGTCCGGGCGGGATCCTGTCCGGTCATGATCGCCGTTCGCGTGGGAGTGCAAACCGGCGCGGAGGCATAGGCGTTGGTAAAGCGGACTCCCTCCCGCGCCAGCCGCTCCAGATTCGGCGTGCGATAGCGCCGGTTGAAGGGCGTTGCTTCGGAGTGCAAGGGAACCGAAAGGTCCTGCCACCCTAAGTCGTCCACCAGAAACAAAACGATGTTCGGCGATTCCATAGGGGCGCCGTTCGATGAGCTGGCGGGAACGTTTTGGCATGCGGCCACAAGTGCGAGCGCGAGCAGGGTGGAGAAAGGTTTCATGGTGACCGAGGCGTGGGGTTCCGCGGGTCCATGGACTCTATCCGATCGGTCCAGAATCTGGGGTTGGGCCTGCTTTCTTTGGGAGCACCTAGAGCAGCCCAGTGACCAGCCCGGGGAAGGCGATCACGGCCGCCAAAGCGATGAGCTGGAGGATGATGAAAGGGATCACCCCGCGGTAAATCGTGGAGGTAGGTAGGTCCTTGGGTGCTACGCCCCGCAGGTAGAACAGGGAGAACCCAAACGGCGGTGTCAGGAAGGAAGTTTGCAGGTTCATGGCGATCATCACACCGAACCAGACCATTTCATCGCCCTCAATTCCGAGGGCCTGGGCCGCGGGAACTAGTAAGGGCAGCAGAATGAATGCGATCTCAAAAAAGTCGATGAAGAATCCCAGCACAAACACGGCCAGGTTGGTGGCAACCAAAAGCCCCACGCGTCCACCGGGCAAATCGAGCAACATGGAGCGCACGTGCAAATCCCCATCCAAACCGCGGAATACCAGGGTGAAAGCCGTGGCACCCACCAGCAGGAAGAGCACCATGGTGGTGAGTCGCATGGTCTCCTTCATGGTGGAGCCCATGGCCTTGCGCGTGAGCCTCCCGTGGAGTCCGGCCAAGAACATGGCACCCACAGATCCCAGCGCGCCGGCTTCGGTGGGAGTGGCAATGCCCATGAAGATGCTACCCAGTACAACCAGGATCAGAATCAAAGGCGGCATCATCACGCGCATGGTTTGGGACAGCAATTCCCCCCGGTCCTTGGGCCGTTCCGCCATGGGCATGGCCGGCGCAGCGCCGGGTTTGACCCAGGAGAGAATCAGCACGTAGAGCGTGAAAAGGGCCACCAGGAGCAATCCTGGCAATACAGCACCCTTGAACATGGCGCCCACGCTTTGACCCATTTGATCGGCGAGTACGACCAAGACAATGCTGGGAGGCACGATTTGACCCAGGGTTCCCGAGGCGCAAACCACGCCGGTAGCGAGCCGCTTGTCGTAGCCGTACCGCAACATCACGGGCAAACTGATCGCGCCCATGGCGACCACCGAAGCTCCCACCACACCGGTGGCCGCGGCCAGCAACGTGCCCACGAAGATCACGGCCAGGGCCAGTCCTCCGCGAATGGGACCGAATAACATGCCAATGGTTCGCAGCAGGTCCTCGGCCAGGCGGGAGCGCTGCAAGAGCGTGCCCATGAAGATGAAGTAGGGCACCGCCAGCAAAACCTGGTTCGACATGATGCCGAACAAGCGTTCGGGGAAGAGGCCCAGGTAGTCCATGGCGAAGAAGCCGCAATGGATCCCAAGGATTCCGAAGAACACCGCCGTGCCGCCAAGGGCAAAAGCCACCGGAACGCCTGCAAAAATCAGGCTCAGCAGCAGCAGGAACATGATCCACCAGGGGGAGTCCGCCATCAGTGCTGGGAACCCCCATCCAGTTGCGGAGCATGTGGGTCAGCGCCCAGGCCCAACAGGAAAGCCACCTGGCGAATGACTTGCGCGAGACCTTGGAGCAAAAGGGCCGCAAAGGCCAGGGGCACAACCGCTTTCAATGGCCAGCGCGCCAGGCCGCCTGGGTCATTGGATTCCTCGCGGGCCAAGAAGCTCAAATGGGCAAACTCCACACAGGTGTACAGGCTCAACGCCACAAAGGGCAGCACCAGAAAAAGGGTCCCCAGTAGGTCGATCCAAGCTTTCTTACGGGGCTTCAATCCGCCGTACAGAACGTCCACTTGAACGTGGGCGCCCACCCGCAGGGCCCAGGGGGCTGCCAACAGGAACACCAGGGAGAACAGGTACCATTGGGCTTCCACCAGTGCATTGGAGGTCAAAGCCGCCCCCAAAAACTTGCCCAGATAGCGCGCCACAGCGTTGTAGGCGCCGAACAGGACCATCAGCAAGGTCAACCCGGCCGCAAAGTACGCCAACCGTCGATTGCATGCATCGATGATGTCGGCGAGGCGCAGCCAGGGTTTCATGGCCGCATTCTAGCCGCAGTCGCCACGATTCAAGCGGCTTCTTTCCACCCACGGGTGCCTCCAGCGCCCCAATGGAGCCCCACCGGTGCCATCCACGGTATGTATGCGAGGCGTAAAGTTGATAAAAAACTACCTTGGTAGTCAAACATGGTTCAATAGGCGGCGTACCGATTGCCGTTGGGCCGACAAGGGTCCGGAATCCACCTTGGAATCCGGCTTCGCGGTCGTCCAGTCTTCGAGTCCCCCCTGCCTGGAATACCATGAACATCAAGTCTTCCCTCGTTTTGCTCGGTCTGTGTGTCTTGGGCTTCGTGGCCTACTTCTTCAGCCAATCCCAGGGAGACGAGTCCTCCGATGGCATGCAGAATGGCATTTCAGCGGCGGAGTCATCGGCCGAGAGCGGTAAGGAAGCCAGTTTGGTGGGTGAAGGCAATGCTCCGAAGGCTGGCGAAACCGAGCGCCAGGTGATCCCCGAGAAGGCTGAGCTGGCCAGTCAGGAACCGGAAGCGGCGCCCGTAGAGACCAAACCGCTCCACGGGGTATTTGCCCAACTGGTAGACGACAATGGTCAGGGCATGGAGGGCATTGAAGTCGACATTCGCAGCATCGACATGGAGGCGGGTTTTGACATGCGCATGTGGGAATCCCCCCGTGTGGTGCAGGCCACCACGGGCGAGGACGGTCGAATCTCCTTCGAGGTTTCGGCCGATCCCTTCGTGGTTCGAATCGCCGAACCCGGGTTTGTGGTCAAAGAAGTCGAATTCCCTGCGGGTATAGAATCGGGTGAGGACCTGGGAGTTTGGGCATTGACCCGGGCTTTGGTGCTCTCCGGTCAAGTGGTCGGCCCCAACGGCCAGCCCGTGGTGGGTGCCAAAATCATCGCACCCCAGGAGGGCGGATTCGTCGTGGTCAGGAACGGGGAGCCTGAAACCATCGCGGAAACCGACGGGAGCGGACGCTTTAACATCGACACTCTGGAGCCGGGATCCTGGCGCCTCATGGTGAATTCACCCAACTATCCCGACCAGGTGTTCAGTGGGACCGCCACAAACGAATTGCAGCAGGGAGGATTGCTTTGGACGTTGAACGACGGTGCTACCATGCGCGGCCGGCTCACCGGAAGGCCAGCCTTCAACACCCAAGAACTGGTCGTGCGCATGGACCTGGCGCCGAAAATTAAGTGGGAGACCCTGCTGGGCGGACCCTCCGACGGTTTTCCGAAATTGAATCGCCGCGCGGAGCTGCAACCGGATGGGACGTTTGCCATCACCGGACTCCACCCGGAAACCAAGTACCGGATTCGCGTCCTCGAAAAGAAGAATCAAGGCGACGGTTTCGGCGGAGCACTCTCCTTGGCCGAGGAAAAGACCATTGCTTCATCCGAAGGGACCGTGGAGCTGGTTTGGTCCACCAAGGCGGGCCTTCAGCTGACGGTTGTGGACGAAACATCCCTGCCGTTGGAGGAGTTCACCCTGCAGGCCGACGATTTCGAGTACTACGGAGCCTTTGAGGGTGAGGGCAAGCATCCCGAGGGTCGGCTCGACGTGGGGGGCATTCCCGTCTCCACCAAGCCCATGGCCATTCGTGTCGAATCCGATGGATACGAGCCGTTTACCATCGAATCGGTCGAGTTCCATTCGGGAAATGTCACCAACCTGGGAACGGTTCGGCTCGCCCCTGGAAAATTGGTCCGCATCCATGTGGTGGACGCGACCACTGGAAAAAGCGTCAAAGGCGCGCGGGTCAGTCTCACCTCCATGCGCAAGGAAGAAACCACGGAAGAGGAGTCCGATGGAATCCTTCCGGGCATGTCCTTTGACCCCCTCGGAACCGACACCATGTTCCAACGGGGCAAAACCGACGCCGAAGGAATGGTATCCCTGCGCTACATGGAAGGGACTTCAGGGACCGTCAACGCGAGCCACACGCGCTTTGCGAAGGCGGAGGTTGCCGAAGTGGATTTGACCGCTTTCCGGACGGAACCCCTCGTGGTGGAACTTTGGAAAGGAGGCGAGCTGAACGTGCTTGTGCTCGATGCGGATGAACAACCGGTGAAGGGCGTCAAAGTCGAATTGAAAGAGGACACCCCGGGCGAAGAGGAGGGCATGACGTTCTCCTTCAATGCGGGACCCATGGTCGACCGCAGCGGATACTCCAAGAACACAAACCGCAAGGGCCAGGTTAAGTTCAAGCGCATTCCGGCAGGAGACTACCGGTGTACGGTGGCATGGCCCGGTTCCAGCAATGGCCCCGGCGTCATCATGATCGTGGACGATGGCGAGGACAAAGCCGATGAAGAGCCCGACGGCCAAGCGATCACGATCCAGGAGAACAGCACCCACGAACTGACCATGGCAGCGCCCCTGCGCTCAACCCTGGAAGGCACGATCATGGAAAACGGAACCCCCCTGGTGGGCGCGCGCATCACGGTCACCAAGGCGGGCGGCCCCCGTGGCTTTGGCGGCATGTTTGGCGCACAAAACCAGGGCGTGCGTACCGACCGGGATGGAAACTTCCTTCTGGAAGATCTGGATCCCGGCGAGAAGGTCGTAACCGTGCACCACGACGCGCGCGTCATGGATTTCACCGAAGACATCAAGCTGGTGGAGGGCAAGAACCTCTATTCGGCAGAGCTTCAAGTGACCACCGTTTCGGGTCGGGTTCTGGATGTGGCTGGCCAG
>JARGOW010000276.1:0-4486 GCA_029212955.1 Planctomycetota bacterium
CCGCCCCCCGTGCCATGACCTTGCAAAGCGACTCCTCCCAGGTGATCCCCTCCGAACTGCCCGAGGGCGCTCAAACCCCGCCCACGGGCACCCAGATTTCCTGCAAGACCTGGGCTGCGGAAGCCGCCATGCGCATGTTGATGAACAACCTGCACGAGGACGTTGCAGAGCGCCCCGAGGACCTGGTGGTCTACGGGGGCACGGGCAAAGCCGCCCGGGATTGGCCCAGCTATCGCGCCATCATCTCAACCCTTCAGCGCCTGGAAGAGGACGAAACCCTTCTGGTGCAAAGCGGAAAGCCGGTGGGGGTGTTCCGCACCCAAAAGCAAGCCCCGCGCGTACTCATTGCCAACTCGAACCTGGTGGGCAACTGGGCCAACTGGGAGCACTTCAGAAAGCTCGAGGCCGAGGGCAAAATGATGTACGGCCAGATGACCGCCGGGTCCTGGATCTACATCGGCACCCAGGGAATCCTGCAGGGCACCTACGAGACCTTTGCCGCCTCCGGCGAGCGCCACTTTGGTGGTAGTTTGGAAGGACGCTTGGTCGTCACCGCCGGACTCGGTGGCATGGGCGGCGCCCAGCCCCTGGCCGCCACCATGAACGGCGCCACCTGCCTGTGCGCCGAAGTGGACGAAACGCGCATCGACTTCCGCCTGCGCACCCGCTATGTGGATGAGAAGTTCCACGACATCGACAAGGCCATCGACCGCGCCATCGAACTGCGCGACAGCAAGCAGGCCATTTCCATTGGCGTCCTTTGCAATGCCACCGAGCTGCTCAAGCGCCTGGTGGAACGTGGCGTCACCCCTGACATCCTCACGGACCAGACCAGCGCCCACGATCCCCTGGGCGGTTACGTGCCCGATGGCATGGATTTGGCCGCGGCATTGGCCCTACGCGAATCCGATCCGGCCAAGTATGAGAAGGACTCCTACCGCACCATGGTCGACCACTGCAAGCTCATGATCGAGTTGCAGGACCGGGGCGCCGACACCTTCGACTACGGCAACAACCTGCGCGGCCACGCCCTGGAAGCGGGCCTGCAGAACGCCTTCGACTTCGAAGGGTTTGTGCCCAAGTACATTCGCCCCCTGTTCTGCGAGGGCAAGGGTCCCTTCCGCTGGTGCGCCCTCTCCGGCGACCCGGCCGACATCGCCGAGACCGACAAGATCATTCTCGAGCTGTTCCCCGAGGACAAGGCCCTGGCCCGCTGGATCAAACTGGCCGGGGAGCGCGTGGCCTTCCAGGGCCTGCCCGCCCGCATCTGCTGGCTCGGTTACGGCGAGCGCGCCAAGGCCGGCGCCGCCTTCAACAAGGCCGTGGCCGAAGGCCGCATCTCCGCACCCCTGGCCATCGGCCGCGACCACCTGGACTGCGGCTCCGTGGCCAGCCCCAACCGCGAAACCGAAGGCATGAAGGACGGCACCGACGCCGTGGCCGACTGGCCCCTGCTCAACCTCATGCTCAACGCCTCCTCCGGCGCCACCTGGATTTCCTTCCACCACGGTGGCGGCGTGGGCATCGGCTACAGTCTGCACTCCGGCCAAGTCACCGTGGCCGACGGCACCCCCGAAGCCGCCGAAGCCCTAGACCGCGTCCTAACCAACGACCCCGGCACCGGAGTCATGCGCCACGTGGACGCCGGCTACCAGGAAGCCATCGATTGCGCCAAGGACCGCGGCGTGGACATTCCGATGCTGTAACCAGCCGCTCCAACCGGAATCCAAGAGCCCGGGCCCCGCGGGAAAAGCGGGGCCCGGGCTCATTGGTTTCTTTGGGAAAACCTAGTTGCTCCTACATTTCCAGCCTGGCTTCACCTCCCATAGGGCAGGTTGCGAAAAATACCAGTTGGCGATGGGTCATGTGGTCAAGGAATGGGATCGTCACTTGCATGGCTTCTTGGGCTATCGCGATGGGAGACGTTTTTAGTGGGCTCCACCGTGGGGGCCAACCCGCGGTTTGAAAGCGCAGCCCTGTATCCTGGAGTCGTAGACCTGGTGGCGGTGGACCGGGCGAGTGGCGAGGAAATTGGGTTTTGCCTCTCCCTGCCGTTGGTCTCGGGGGTGCAGGCGGTGGCTCGCATTCGGGCACGCGGTTTGGGATAGGGGCCGGTTTTGGGTCGGGGGAGGTGGCTGGATGGTTCGTCCGTTACAGGATTTGGTGGGTGGGGTATTCTGGGGGCTTGAAATACTGCTTGTTCGTTTTTCTATTGCTGGTTTTGGGGGTTGGGTTTTTCTGGGGCGGAGGGGCTTCGGAGGCCCTGGGTGTGGAGATGGTGGAGGGGGAATCCACCCGGGATGAAGTCGCCGAGGCGAAGGAAAACCTGGTGCCGATAGGAACCCAGGAGGACGTGCGGGTTTCCGCTTCCGGGCTGGTGGAGTTTGTGCCCGAGGTTCGCGCGGGACTTGACGAAGGCAATTCGTTCACGGTGTTGGTGAAGGACCGGTCGGGGCGCGCCCTGCCGGGTTATCCGCTGCGGATTTGCAGGGGGCGCGAGGGCGGTGGGTTTGAGCGAGCCGGTCCCCTGGCCACGCACTTTGCCCTGAGCGATGACTCCGGGGTGGCGCGTTTTGGTTTGGACACGGTGGCGGAGCTGAATGGCAAGGGCTTCGTCCTGTCGGGCCTCGAGTGGAAACCGGAATCCTTCCTGGGTTTGACTCTTGCGCGGATCCGGCAGGGCCATGTGAATTTCACCGTGACCAATGGCGGATCCCTGGGAGTGAAGCTGGTGAACAGTCCGGAGGGATCCTGGCGGGGCGGAGAAAGGGTCTATGCGGAGGGTGAAGGTTGGAGGCGCTACTCCATGCGGGCCCAGGGCGGCTGGCATTGGATGCACGACCTGCCCCTGGGGGTGAAGTTCAACTGCGATGTGTTGGGGCGTGGCCAGGCCTTGGGCAAGAGTCGCGTGTGCCTTGCATTTGTGGCCGGCGAACCGGCCCGCCGCCTGGAGCTTGAGCGGGTGGACTTCCTGTTCCGGATCAAGGGCGTGATGGTGGATCCGGAGGGCGCGGCCATCGAAAACTCCGCTTTCGTTTTCGACCTGGAGGGGGGCGGCACGATCCAGGTGAAAACCGATGGAGCGGGGGCCTTTGAGGCCATTATGCCCGAGCAGGGGATCGAGAGCGCCAAGGTGGGCTTCCTCCATTCCCTGGACAAAATCGAATCCAAGCATCCTGTGGAGCTGGGCAAGATCACGACTCCCATGGGGGAATGGATTCCCTTGCCGCGGTTGGAGCCGGGCCAGGTGGCGGACCTGGGCTCCATCACTTTGCAGGCATCGCCCGTTCTGGTCAGCGGTGAGGTTTGGGTGCAAGGTAGTTCCCAGGCAATGGTAGGTACGGTGAAGGTCAAGTCGCTCCGTTCGGTGGAAACGACCACAGGAATCCTTGGTGAAAAGAAAAATGAGGTGCGCTGGCCCAGGGACCTGGGCAGTGCCCGGCTGCACTCCTTTGGTGGGGAAACCACGGAAACGAAGCGGGAGGTCACCCCCTCCAGCACCCGCCCCATGCTTTCCGGATTGCACTTCGTCATCGCGGGCGCCTTTGAACCCGAAGGCATCGAAATCCAGGTGGAAGCCACCGGTGCCGAGGACCAGGCCCGCTACGTCATGCCCCGCCGGATGGAATCGAAGGTGGGGGTCCAGGGCCTAAGGATCGAATTGGTGCGGGCCGTGGAGGTCCGCGGACTGGTTGCCCCGGCCAGCATGGACGCCCTGGAAAAGTCCGCCCGGGAAAGGGGGTTGGAGGCCCGCTTCGAGTACCGCGATGGCCGGGTGCACAGGGTCCCCGTGGAGATCAACGGTTACATCCGAGGGACCGTCGCCCCGGGCCTGGCCGACGTGACCATCGTGCACAAGGACCGCAGCAAACCCCTGGCTCACATCTCGTCCCTAACCCTAACCCAGGACGGCAAGCACAACGAACGATTGAAGTCGATCCACTTGTATTGAACGACAACATTCCCCGCCAACCGTCCATGCGCATTCCCCTCATCCTTTTTCTTTTACTGGCTGTCATTCTTGCCCTGTACCTGTCCTTGGCCGGAGGGGCTTCCGTTTCGGCCAATGGCCTACCCGGCCTGCAAGCCACCGAAGAGGTCGGCCCTGCAGGCCAGGACGGCCAGGCCCTGCGCGATCCCGACAGCACGGGACCCATCCGCGGGGATGTGGCCCAGACGGACACCCACGGATTGCGCCAGGCGGTGGAGGCAGCGCTGCTGATAGAGGACACGGAACCCAGCATTCGAGTGTTGGTGGTGGATCCCAAGGGGGAACCTATGCCCTGTTACCCGGTTCGCATGTGCATCAAAAATTCCGCGGACCGGTTCCGATTGGTGGGGCCCCGCCAAAACTTCCATGTGTTGGCCGACGCTCTCGGCATTGCGCGCATCCCGGTCAGCGTGCTTTGGGAGCACGCCTCTGCCACCGAGCCCCTATTCGTGGCGTCCGGCTTCACATGGCAGTTTGACGCCTTTACGGCGTTGA
>JARGOW010000276.1:4496-5695 GCA_029212955.1 Planctomycetota bacterium
CCCGGCCAACCTGAGGGGGGAGCCGACCGTTTTGGAGGTGCCCCACGGCGGCTCAGCCCAGATCGAGTTGCTGGACCGGGCGGGGGAGCCCATCAAACTTTCGGCCAAGGTTTACGCGGACCTGGGTGGGAACCAGAGGCCCGCGTACCGATCCACGGACAAGACCTATTGGATCCACGCCCTGCCCCTGGGAAAGCCCTTGAAGTTCTGCGCCAAGAGGGCGGGAATCCACGCCAAGGAGGAATGGCGGGAGCCCGCACTCACCAACGTGCAGTCCCGGCGTCTCATTCACTTCACACCAGGCAAAGACCTGCCCTGGGTGAGTGGTGTTTTGCTTGGATCGGCGGGAACGCCCCAGGCACATCAGTCCTTCACCGTGACCCATGGGGGCCAAGCACTCAACAATGAACGTACCAATGGTAATGGTGAGTTCAAAATCCAACTCCCAAGCCTGGAGAGTGGGGAATTGACCATCACATGTTCTCAAGGTGGCGAATGGCAGGATAGTCGAGTCAGCACGATCGTTGGCGAAATGGAAAAGGGGGAGATGATGGACCTGGGCCCCCTGGCCTTGGCATTGCGTGCAATCCTTGTGTCGGGTTCTTTGGCTTGCTCCGATGGTGGGGCCTTCCGTGGCACGATCGTAGTGGAAGGGCTTGAAAAGGGTGGGAAGTGGGTCCGTTTAGGATCGGAGGGCATTGGCGGGGGCCGGCAATTCCGAATCCTTGGGGAAAGCCACCTCGCACAACTGCGCTTGCGGTTTGAAAGCAGTAGGCACATGAACATTCTGATCACGCAGGAATCCACCCACCACGAACTCAAAGAGCCCGTGTTTTTCAAACCCGGAACCGACGGCCTGATCGTTTGGTTGGACAGGAGCGCATGGGTCAATGGTTCAATCAAGAACCGTGGAGACCGCAAACTGAGGGTTCGCCTGGAATTCAGTACCGGGGAAGCCAAGACCCTGGGTGTGAATGAGGAGGGCCGATTTTCCGGGAGTGCTCCCACGGGCCCGGTCGATGTGCATGTGGTGGATCGCTCCAATGGCAGCATCCTCAAAACCATTTATGGCCTGGAGCTGGAGCCAGGGGCCAGAAATTTGGACAAGCGATGGGAGATCAGGCTTGGGGAAGGGCCCGAGGCAAAGTGAAAGCCATCCTGATATTCGTATTGTCCCTGCTCGCCCTGCTTGGGGTGAT
>JARGOW010000277.1 GCA_029212955.1 Planctomycetota bacterium
GGATGGCGGCGAAGATGAGGGATAGGGTTTTCAGGAGCTTCATGGCAGCTTGGGGAGGGAGTTCCGGGGACAATCATGCATGCGCTGAATCCCGGAACGGACTGCCAGGCAATTTCGAACTATTTCCCGGGTGGGGCTGGGGGCGAATCCGCCGTGCAGCCCTTTTTCCGGGGGGCGTGGGGTTCACCAACGCGCACCGGATTGGACTCGATCGGGGCACAATCCTCCCTTTGGGCCCCTCTTTTTGGGATCACGTTGTCGCTGCGCCCGCTACGTGTCAGAATCAGGGTCCATGAGCTCTTCCTCACCCAGCGAAGGGGATTTCGATCCCCAGCCCCAGGTCACCCAATTGCTGGAGGCCATCGAATCCGGCGAGGACGGGGCCGCCAACGATCTGTTGATGCTGGTCTATGGGGAATTGCGCAATCTGGCTTCCTCACACATGCGGCGCGAACCTGCGGGCCACACGCTCCAGGCCACCGCGCTAGTGCATGAGGCTTACATTCGCCTGATCGGAGCACCCGGAACCCAGTGGGCCAGCCGCGGACACTTCTTCGGTGCGGCCGCCCAGGCCATGCGCCGCATTCTCGTGGAGCGCCACCGTCGGGTGAACTCCACCAAGCGCGGTGGAAGTCACAAGCGGGTGGATGCTGAGCATCTGGATGCCATCACCCTGCCCGGGGAAGAAAACCAAGCCTTGGACCTGCTAGCCCTGGACGAAGCGCTCACCAAGCTCGAGGCCAAGGATCCGGATATGGCCCGCGTGGTCATGCTGCGCTTCTTCGCTGGTTTGAGCGTGGAAGAGACGGCTCAGGCCATGGAGATTTCCCCGCGCACGGTCATGCGCGAGTGGTCCGTGGCGCGTGCTTGGTTGTTCGAACAGATAGCGTAGGCCTTCCTCAACCCCGGGAAATCATCCCATCCGAATAGGTGCGTTCGAATGGGCGCAAATGGGGGATTGCTTGCAGGTTCTTGGGGTCCTGCTGGGAGTGGATACCCCATGTAGTGGGTTTGGTTCAAATGCCTTGCAGGCCTGCCAAAATTGCCCCCGTCGATGTAGGTGGGCTATTGGCGTCAAAGATTCGAAGTTTCTCGGCAACCTCTTGCCTTGGGGCCAGTCCAGGTAGAGAACATGCTCATGCTGGTTGAATTGCACATCGAGGATTTGGCGCTGATCGAGCGGGCAACCCTGACTTTCGAGGACGGATTTGGAGTGATCACCGGGGCGACCGGGGCTGGAAAGAGCCTGCTGATCGACGCCCTGGGTTTGTTGCTCGGTCAACGCGCACGGACGGGATTGGTGCGCAAGGGCGCCAAGCGCGCCCTGGTCGAGGGCCGCTTCCTCGTGGACCCCGGCGGTTAAGGCCACCAGGTCTTGGCATGGTTGCAGGATCACCTGCCCTCCGCACTGGAAGACTGGGAGGAGGAAGGCCGCGAGGGAACCCTGGAACTGATCCTGACCCGGTCTGTGGCCGCAGAAAAACGCAGCCAGGCCCATGTGAACCACCGGCCCGTGACCCAGAAAATGCAACGGGAACTGGCGGGCCTGTTGGTCGAAATCCACGGGCAAAACGACCAGCAACGGCTGTTTGACCCGGAGGAGCAACTGCGTCTCCTGGACACTTTCGGCGGCATGCACGACACCCTGCAGGGGTACCGGGAGCGGCGCGCGCGTTGGATCAAAAACGCGGAGCGCCTGGAGGGTTATGCCAGCCAGGAGGCTGAGCGCTTGCAGCGATTGGACCTGCTGCGCTTCCAGGTTTCGGAATTGCTCGAAGCCGGGGATGCGGTGCGCGACAAGGACGCCTTGCTGGCGGAGCGCGCCCGCTTGCGCCATGCAGGCGGTTTGGGTTTGGAACTCTCCGGGGTTTCCTTCGGCCTATTCGAAGCCGAAGGTTGCGCTCTCGATGAATTGCACAAGGCCACCAAAGTGCTGGAAGGTTGGGCCGCCAAGGTTCCCGACGTGGAGGAGCCCCTGCAAGCCCTGCACGGTGCCACCGCCTATCTGGAGGACACCAACAATCTGCTGGCTTCCCTGGTGGATGGGGTGGAATCCGATCCCCAACGACTCGATGAACTGGAAACCCAGCTGGTCGTCGTCGAGCACCTGGAGCGCAAGTATGGAACCGACGCGGCGGGCTTACTCGTGCGCATCGATGAGCTCCAGGGTGAATTGGACGAACTCCAAGCCCTGGAAGCGGGGGAAGACGCCCTGCAGGAGCAGGTGGTCAAGGACTTTGAATCCATGCAGCAATCCGCGTCGCGCCTGAGCAAGGGTCGTCGCAAGCTGGTCAAACGCCTGCAGAAGGAGGTCGAGAGCGCCCTCGAAAAGCTGGGCCTGGCGGGATCCAAGTTTTGCGTGGAGTGGGTGGAGGTGGAAGGCGCACCCGACGCGGAACTGGCCCACCTGCGGCGCATGTACGGACCCCAAGGGGCCGAGAAAATGGAGTTCCAGCTCTCCGCCAACCCCGGCGAGCCCGTGGCGCCCCTGCGCGCCGTGGCCTCCGGAGGCGAGATGGCGCGCATCATGCTGGCGCTGCGTGGCGCATTGGCGGTCCGACTATCCACGCCCACCCTGATCTTTGACGAGGTCGACACCGGCGTGGGCGGTCGGCTGGGACCCGAGGTGGCGGACCATCTGGCTCGCCTGGCCTCCCATCACCAGGTCCTGTGCGTGACCCACCTGCCTGCCATTGCAGCCCGGGCCGCCGGCCATCTCAAAGTGGAGAAAACTACCGAAAAGGGACGCACCCACACCCATGTGGTGGCGCTCTTCGGAAAGGGCCGCGAGATGGAGATTGCGGACATGATCGCCGGTGGAGGGGACCAAAAAACTGCCCTGGCAGAGGCCAGGAGGCTGCTCAGCGCGGCTCCCCACTGATCGGGACGGCCAAACCGTGTCCCAAGTCGCCGCACCCCGGGCGGTCCCCGTTTCGATATCGATTACCGATGCGAGAAGGGTTTCGTTCTCCATAGGCGCGGCCCCCAACGTAGGGTAGGCTTCCCCCCCGGCCCGGCCGGATCCTCATATGGTGCTCCATGAACCCCTTCTGCTCAGTCCCCGACCGAAAGCTACGGTTTGGGGTGGTGATGCCCTCTCGAAATGCCTCGATCAAGATCTAGGTGGCGAGGGGCCCGTGGGCGAAGTTTGGACGCTGGTGGACCGGGAGGAGGGCAGCACCGAGGTGGCCCGTGGCGAGTACGCCGGCCGCCGTTTGCGTGGATTGATGCTCAGCGAGCGAACCGCGCTGCTGGGACGCAGCAAGGTGACCCCTGAGGAGACCTTCCCCGTGCTGCTCAAGCTAATCGATGCAAGCCAGGACCTCTCCGTGCAGGTTCACCCCGATCGACAGCGGGCCAAGCTGGTGGGGGATGGAGCCGAGCCCAAGGATGAATTCTGGTACATCCTGGACGCCAAAAAGGATGCGCGCATCTACCTGGGGCTCAAGCCCGGCACCGATGTGTCCGGTTTCGCCTCCAAGGCCAACACCCCGAGCGTGGTGGACAGCCTGAACGAATTCCCCGTGCGTCGGGGCGATTGCGTTTGGGTTCCCGCAGGAACCGTGCACTCCATCGGCGCCGGGATCACCCTGGTCGAAGTCCAACAGAACTCCGACACCACCTTCCGCATTTACGATTGGGGTCGTATGGGAATGGATGGGGAGCCGCGCACCTGCCAGCTGGAAAAGGCCCTGCAGGTCATCGACTACGAATCAGCGGTTCAGGGGCCCTTCCGGCCGGAACCGATGGATTCGGGGGTGAACCAGCGCAGTCTTTTGATCGAAACCGACGAATTTGCCGTGGAACACCTATCGGTGCACGAGCCTTTGGAGCACGATACCGCCGGACGTGCCTGGGCCTACATTGTGCTCCAGGGCAACGTCCGACTTTCCGTGGATGAGGTCGAAGGCGACTGGCACCTGCACCGCGGAGAAACCTGGCTCATGCCCGCAAGCTTGGGCTCCTACCGTTTTCACTCGCCGGATGGCGAGGTCCAGGTCCTTCGCGTCGAAGCGAAGGCCTAACAACTCAAAACCCCCCTGGGCGCCACGCAGTCGATGCGCCGCCCCCGAAGAGATATGGCTCAGAGACGACGCCGTTCCCGCGGCAAAAAGCCCGCTCCCCATTCCGTCACGAAAAAGCGCCTGCCGGCACGTTCCTCCACCGCGAGGGATGAGAAAAGGGACTTGGATAGCATTCGCTTGAACAAGTTCCTGGCCGACAACGGGGTCGCATCCCGGCGCGCCTGCGATGAACTCATCGCAGCTGGCAAGGTCATGGTCGACGGTGAACCCGTGACCGAATTGGGTTCCCGCGTGCGTCCCGCCCACCAGATCGTGGAGATCGACGGAGTGACCCTGCGGCCGGAAGGCCATGCGCGCAACTACTACCTTCTCAACAAACCTTCGGGCGTGGTGTGTACCAGCGAGGTGCGCGAAATGCGTCCCAAGGCCGTGGACATGATCACCGACCCGAATAAGGGTCGCATCTATACCGTCGGCCGTTTGGACGAGGACTCCACGGGTTTGATCCTGCTCACCAACGACGGCGAGTTCGCCCAGCGCATCGCGCACCCGCGCCACGGCGTGACGAAAACCTATTCGGTTCGCGTGCAGGGCAAAATCTCGGAAGAGGCCGTTCAGAAAGTGCGCCACGGTGTGCACCTTTCCGAAGGCCGCACCGCCGGTGCACGCGTGGTCGTCATGCGCCGCACCATGGCCAACTCGATCCTGGAGGTCACCCTGCGCGAGGGCAAGAACCGCGAGGTTCGACGCACATTCGCCCGCGTGGGCCACAAGGTCGTTTCCCTCAAGCGGATCCGTATCGGCCCGCTCACGGACCGCGGCATCAAAACGGGCAAGTGGCGCGCACTTTCCCGTGACGAGGTCGAAGCCCTGCTGCTCGACGGCGCCGGTCGCCCGACCACCGGGCCCGTGCACCCTTCCTTCGAAATCGATCGCGAATACCCTGAAGAACGCCAACCGCGCAAGGACCGGGACCGTTCCCTGGAGCACCGCGAATCCGACCAACCCGTGGACACGGGTTATGGCACCATTCGCAAGCCCCGGCGCAGCGGCGGTTCCTCCTCCCGTGGGTCCAGCGGCTCCTCCCGCGGATCCGGAGGGTCCCGGACCCGGGGCGGATCCAGTCGTGGATCGGCCCGTGGTGGTGGTGGGGCGCGCACCCGCGGCGGCGCCCGTCGCAGGAGTTCCCGATGAGCGTTTTTGAATCCACTCCGGTGGAAGCGGCTGGCGCGATCGTGCACGACACGCGCTTGGCCAATGGACTGCGCCTGCTCGTCCTGGAGCGCCACACCGATCCCGTGGTAGCCAGCATGTGTTGGTATAAGGTGGGCTCCAAGAGCGAGCACACCGACGAAGCCGGCATGAGCCACTTCCTCGAACACATGATGTTCAAGGGCACCCACAAGTTCGGCAAGGGTATGGTGGACCGGGAGATCACCCGATTGGGTGGCTCCAACAACGCGTACACCTCCTACGACTTCACGGCGTACTGGTTCGAGTTGGCCAGCGATCGCTGGGAGCGCGCCCTCGATCTGGAAGCGGATCGCATGCAAAACCTGCTCTTGGATCCCGAGGAATTCGAATCGGAAAAAGCTGTGGTGCTCGAAGAATTGTCCATGGGGTTGGACGATCCCTGGCGCCGTCTCTCCCAGGAGA